>CADAYJ010000034.1 GCA_902792115.1 uncultured Ruminococcus sp.
TTCCTCCAATCCGGTCTATGCTGGTATTAAGACCTGTTTGGAGTTATTTTAACATTTTGGAATCAATTTGAGTAGACGCCGGGGGATTGAGGGCATACGAAAAAAGTGTCGTCTGCCGAAAAGCAATATTTGCTTATGACACAACGGCAGCTGCAGGTATCGGTTCCGCAGCTGCCGTATTTTAAACAGAGAATTATGCAGTTCTGACAGCCTGTACGAAGGCTTCGGTCAGTTTCCTGTCTTTAAAGCCGTTTTTTTCAAGGCAGGAGCTTGCGTCAACGGCAAAGGGGCGCAGAGCGCGTACAGCGTCAGAAACATTTTCCGCTGTAAGTCCGCCTGCAAGAAAGAAATCGCGTTTTATGCCCTTTATGAGAGACCAATCAAATGTCTTTCCGGAGCCGCTGCCTGAATCGAGCAAAATACAGTCGGCACAGCAGCGCTCGGCAGAAATGATATCATCACGAGTTTTGACCTTGAATGCTTTCATAACAGAAATTCCGCGAGCCTTTAATTCCGAGATATAAGACTCACTCTCGTTCCCGTGAAGCTGCACCAGCCTGACAGCTCCCGTCTCGCAGATTGATACGACACTTTCAAGCGGCTCGTCAACGAATACCCCCACAGGTGTTATTGAGCTATTGAGAAGGCTCGTTAATCCGATCGCCTTTTCGGGAGCAATATAGCGGTGGCTCGCTTTGGCGAAAACGTAGCCGATATAGTCCGGCATCACACTGTTGGCGAGTATTACGTCCTCTTCCCGGCGCAATCCGCAGAGCTTTATTCTAGTCATAGCTTCCCTCTCAATTCTGCGAGCTTTGCTTTTTTGTCAGGAGCGCGCATAAGCGTCTCACCTATCAGTACGGCGTTTACCCCCGATTTACCGAGAAGCACCACATCGTCAGCCGTCTTAACTCCGCTCTCCGACACAAAGAGAACGCTTTCCGGAACAAGGCTGCGCAGGCGAAGGCTGTTCGACGTATCCACGGAGAAATCCTTTAGATTCCTGTTGTTGACTCCTATAATACGTGCGCCGGCTTCTACCGCCGTGAGCACCTCCGATTGGTCGTGCGCTTCCGTAAGAGCAGAGAGTCCCAGCTCGTCACATAACGAAATGTATTCCTTTATCTGAGACGGCGAAAGGATCGAGCAGATAAGCAAAACAGCTTTTGCACCGAGCAGCTTTGCTTCGTAGATCATGTATTCGTCCACCGTAAAATCCTTGCGAAGGCACGGTATTGAGACGGCTGAGGTTATTTCTGAAAGATAAGCGTCGCTGCCGAGAAACCACTTAGGCTCTGTAAGAACTGAGATACAGTCGGCTCCTGCCTCTTCGTATTGCCTTGCTATCTCGAGATACGGGAACTCCTCCGCGATTATCCCCTTGGACGGAGACGCCTTTTTGCATTCGCAGATGAAGGACATCTCGTTTTTTTGGAGCGCTTTCTCAAATTCAAAGCCGCCCTTCGGAAGCGCGAAGGCTCTGCGCTTCACATCGGTGAGCGGAGCAGTCTCTTTAGCCGCAGCAACTCTCTCACGTGCATAGTCGGCAAGCCGGTCAAGTATCGTCACTTTCATCACCTCATTTGTTTGAATCGGCAACAAAACGATCAAGTGCGCTGAGTGCCGCACCGCTGTCAATAAGACTCTCGGCGAGCTTTATTCCCTCTTCGATGCTCTGCGCCTTGCCGCCGATGTAGATAGCTGCTCCGGCGTTCAGAAGAACAGTGTTTCTCATATGCCCCTTGATCTCGCCGGAAAGGATACCTCTGGTGATCTTCGCGTTTTCTTCCGGTGTGCCGCCCTTGATGTCTTCCTTTGTGCAGCGCTCGAAGCCGAATTGCTCCGGAGTCAGCTTGTATTTCTTCATCCAGCCGTCCTTATACTCGCAGACGATCGTCGGAGAGCTGAGGGAGATCTCATCGAGCTTGTCGGTTCCATAGACTACCATGCCGCTCTTGGAACCGAGCTTCATAAGAACCTCTGCCACAGGCTCGAGCAGAACGCTGTCATACACGCCGAGCAGATGATGCTTCGGGCAGGCAGGGTTAGTAAGCGGTCCGAGAATATTGAACACCGTTCTGAAGCCAAGCTCCTTGCGGATCGGACCTACATATTTCATAGATGTGTGGTACTTCTGCGCGAAAAAGAAGCAGAAGCCGATATCATTGAGAAGCTGCCTGCACTTTTCAGGATCGAGGCTGATGTTCGCTCCGAGCGCTTCAAGGCAATCCGCCGTTCCGCAGAGCGAAGACGCCGCGCGGTTGCCGTGCTTCGACACCTTGATGCCTGATGCAGCGATAACAAAAGCAGACGTAGTCGAAACATTGAAGCTGTTGGCGTTGTCGCCGCCCGTTCCGACGATCTCAAGAAGATCCATATCGTTTTCAAATTTTGTCGCCGCGTCACGCATAGCCGCTGCACAGCCGGTAATCTCGTCGATCGTTTCAGCCTTTGTACTCTTCGTGGAAAGAGCGGAAAGGAAAGCCGCGTTCTGAGTCGGCGTCGTCTGACCTGACATTATCTCCGAGATAACTGTGTATGCCTCATCGTACGTAAGGTCCTGCTTGTCTACTATCTTTACTATTGCTTCCTTGATCATTTTTAATCTATCCTTTCACTGTTATGATTCATATAATTACAGTTTGATGAAATTCTCAAGCATAGCCGCACCGTCGGGAGTCATTATAGACTCGGGGTGGAACTGTACTCCGTAAATCGGGTATTGTGAATGCCGGACAGCCATTATCTCTCCGTCATCAGCGCGTGCCGTAACGATCAGGCACTCCGGCATCGTGGCTTCGTCTGCGGCTAGCGAATGATACCTGGCTACGAGAGTGTTGTCGCCGATCCCTTCAAAAAGAGGGCTTTTTGCCGTAAGGCTGATACGCGACTGCTTGCCGTGCATCAGGCGCTTTGCGTACGTTACAGATGCGCCGTATGCGCGGCAGATCGCCTGATGTCCCAGGCACACTCCGAGCGTGGGGATACGTGTGCAGACCGTCCTTGCCGCTTCTACGATGATCCCTGCGTTTTCAGGCCTTCCCGGACCGGGAGATATTATGAGCTTATCGGGTGAAAGCTCTTCTATCTCACCGATCGTCATTTCGTCGTTGCGGATCACTTTAATGTCCGGCTCGATCGCACCGATCATCTGGTAGAGATTGTACGAAAAGCTGTCGTAATTATCAATCAGCAAAATCATAGGTCTTCCTCCTGCGCCAGCTTCAGCGCGTTCACTACAGCTGCCGCCTTATTGATACATTCCTGGAATTCCTTCTCAGGAACGGAATCGGCAACGATACCGGCTCCGCTTCGCACGAAGACCTTTCCGTTCTTCTTGTATGCGATTCTGATCGCGATGCAGGTGTCGAGATTTCCGGTAAAGTCGATATATCCGATCGCGCCGCCGTATATCCCGCGCTTGTTGTTCTCAAGCTCCGCGATAAGCTCGCAGGCTCTGATCTTGGGCGCGCCTGAAAGCGTTCCGGCAGGGAGAACGGCGCTGAGCGCGTCAATAGCGTCCTTGTCCTCTCTGATCTCGCCGCGCACGGTTGAGCCGATGTGCATAACGTGAGAGAAGCGCTCGATCATATGCAGCTTCTCAACTTCTACGCTACCGAACCTGCTAACCTTTCCGAGGTCGTTCCTTCCAAGATCGACGAGCATATTGTGCTCCGCAAGCTCCTTTTCATCTGAGAGCAGGTCGATCTCAAGGGCTTTGTCTTCCGCATCTGTTTTTCCTCTCGGGCGTGTTCCGGCGAGCGGGAATGTGTGGAGAACGCCGTTCTCGAGCTTAACGAGAGTTTCCGGAGACGCGCCGGCGATCTCAACGTCTGTGCCTGAGAAATAGAACATATACGGCGAGGGATTTATCGTTCTCAGAATGCGGTACGTATTGAGAAGACTTCCTTCAAAACCGGCGCTGAGGCGGTTTGAAAGGACGATCTGGAAAATATCGCCCTCTCTGATATGACGCTTCGCTTTCTCCGTCATTTCACAAAACTGCGCCTTGTCAAAAAGCGGCGTGACCTCAGACGTTAAGTGACCGGCAGGCTCTCTCTTTCGCTCACCGCGGCGAAGCAGCTCAGCCATCTGACGAAGCTCCAGCTTTGCCTTGTTGTAGCCGGCCTCTCCGTCCGAAAGACGCATATTCGCTATGAGAATGATCTTTTTCCGCAGATTGTCAAAGGCGATCACCTTATCAAAGAGCATCAGATCAACGTCCTTGAAGCTCTCCGTATCCTCAACAGGGATACGGAGAGTCGGCTCGGAATACGCGATGAAATCGTAGGAAAAATATCCGACGAAACCTCCCGTAAATGTCGGGAGATAATCAAGCTTAGGGCTTCTGTATCGGGAGAGTATCTGCCTGATCTGTTCGGCAGGATCTGACGTGATCTTTACGTCTCCGACGGTAACATCGTTTCCCACTGCCGTTACAAGCAGCTTGGGATCGTATCCGAGGAAGGTGTATCTTCCCCACTTCTCCTTCTCATGCGCCGACTCAAGCATATAGCAGTGAGCGGAGACGTTTTTCAGCGCCGCCATCGCCTCGATCGGCGTGCAAATATCTGAAAGTATCTCGCAGCTTACGGGGAGAACATCATATTTGCCGCTTTGGGCATACTCAGCGACCTTGTTTGCTTCCGGTAAAAAATTCATTACAGCACCTCCGCGATCCGTCAAAAACAAAAACGCCCTTGACAGACCAATATTGATCTGCCAAGGACGAATAAATCTTATCCGCGGTACCACCTTGGTTCACGGCACGTTTCCTTGCCGCACACTTTGCAGGATACTAACATATCCCCGACGATTAACGCACATCATTACGTTGCAGAATACTCCGGAAAAGACACCCGTTTGACTGCACCCTCAGCGGTCCATTTGCTAACCTGTTTTTCACCCGACTCTCAGCAACGCAGGCTCTCTGTGGAAGCATAATTAGCTTTATCTCCGCGTCAACGGTTTTATTGGTTGAATAATACCACACTTTTGCTCACCTGTCAAGAGGTTTTTTCAATTTTTTTGGGTAAGAGGTTATTTTTCTCTAAAAGATAAAAAAAGATGGTCTGACGCTAAGATCAAACCATCTCTCAGAGCTAGTAGTCGGACTCGAACCGACGACCTGCGCATTACGAATGCGCTGCTCTACCAACTGAGCCATACTAGCATATATTTCCGCGACTGCCTCCGCAGTCAACAATGATATTTTACTACTTTTCACGATGATTGTCAAGAGAAAAATGAAAAAAATTGCGTGATTTTTTTATTGAAGGGTAAGAAAGATCTCCCCCGCTATGAAAGCGGAGGAGAATCGCGTAAATCTTTTCTTGTATACGTATCTGCTGCGGCGTGATTACCTGATGATATCGCCGGCAGCTTCAGGTTTTCTATTGGCTCCAAGCCGAGCGAATAACGAAGTATCAGGAGAGCGTCAGCCGATGTGACAAAGCCGTCGCCGTCAACATCTGCGTACATGAGATCCTCCTCGGAAAGATCGTCTTGAAGCTGTATTGTAAATCTGAGTATGATAAGCGCGTCAAAGGAATCCGTGCAGTTGTCATTCGAGACATCGCCGGGCTTTCTCGTCGGCTTCTGAGGCTTATCGTCCGGCTTTTTATCATCGGTATCGGACGTCCTTGTATCGCTGTCGGAGGGCGCTGTATCAGTGTCCGAGGCTTTTTTATCGGAATCGGACTGCAAATCGTCTGAGTCATTGTCCGAAGCAGTATCGGTATCCTTGCCGCTTCCGCTGCTGTCCTGTGTATCGGTGTCGATGTCAGAGCTGTCCGCGGAGGGAGTGTCATTCGTCCGGACGGTATCGCTGCTCTTATCCGGATCGCTGTCCGAATCCGCTTTAGGCTGGTCGTCCGACTCTATTGACTGATCGCTGTCTGTACCGTTTTTGCCCGAATCCGGATCAGAATCACTGTCTTTCGGAATATCCGACGACTGCTCCGATCCGGTATCGGTATCGCTGCTCTCAGCCTTATCCTTGTCGCCGTCTGAATCATTTCCGGCGTTGGAGTCGTTTTTATTTTCGGAATCCGATGTGATCTCCGGCTTAATCGTATCGGTGGAGGAGTCAGTTGATACATCAGGTTTTGAGGGAGTATCAGTATTGAAATCCGTGTCTGAGGTTTTTGCTTTATCAGAGTCGGAGGCAGGCAGAGGTTTTTCACCGATCGTAAATTTCACTGCCTTTTCAAGCGCGCCGTAGTTCTTTGTAGAAATAACGGCGGCTTTCATCCAGTAATCGCCCGCTGCCGACGGCATATCCGAATAATATGTTCCGTTTTCGGAATTGGAATACATAAATACAGGCGTTCCGAATTTTGCGCTCGCGGAAGGAACCGATTGCTTCTCTCCCTCTGTCCAGCCGGAAATAGACGGCTCATTTATCCACTGATTTTCTGCGCGCGTTATATTAACCGAATATGAGCCTGTCTTTGTGTTGTAATTCTCTGCGGAAGCACGGAAATACACGGTGTAGCTGCCTGCGTTTGTGAACTGAGGAGGGCTTGACAGTGTATAGCTTCCATCTTGCGTTCCGTAAGCTACGGACGCTGCAGCATTGCTGCACGAAACCGCCGGCGCGGAGTGCGGCTTACCGTCATACGTAACGGAAAGAGCGCTCGGTACGTCAACCTGCAGATTAGCCGCAGATATCTCAAAGGGAACAACAGCCGAAAGCTCATTGTAGTTTGACGTTCCGGCAACAGTCGCTTTCATAAAGTACGATCCGGATTTTGAAGGTACATTCGATGAATACGTGCCGTTTTCGGAATCCGAATACGTAAAGGAAGGTGTTCCGAAATACGCAGATGCACTCGGAACAGACGCAGAATTCCCATACGTCCAGCCGGAGATCGACGGCTGTGTTTTCCATTCATTATTAGTCTTTTCAACTGTAAGCAAGTAACTTCCGGAAGCGTTGTTGTAGTTTTTACCTGCCGAGACAGTGTAATAAACATTGTAGATGCCGACGTTGGTATACTTCGGAGGCTGCGTTAGAGTACACTCATTCGACGAGCTGCCGTAAAGCACCTCTGCGCCTGCCGGATAAGTGACCGTAACACTTTCGGGGCTTTGCTCGCTGCCGCTGTAAGCAACAGCTTTATTATTCACTGTGCAGGAAATATCCGCACGAGAGATCGTGAACGGAACAGTTTCAGACAATGTGTTGGAGACATTTGAATCCTGCGGTACGGATGCTTTCATGTAGTATTCGCCGGCGTTGCTCGGCTTCTCCGCCGAAAACGTCCCGGAGGGTGAATCGGAGTATTCAAATACTACTTCTCCGAATTTCGCGTCGCCCGAAGGATCGGATGCAGCATCACCGTATTTCCAGCCGCTGATGGACGGCTCTGTTACCCATGAATTCTCCGCTGCGGTGATCGTAAACGTATAGCTGTCGGAAACGTCAGCGTGGTTTTCGGCGGTTATTTTGAAATACACCGTATGCGTACCGGCGTTGATCCACCCGGGAACGGAGTCAAGGTCACAGTCGTCCTGAGACGTTCCGTATTTTATTACGGCGTTTATGGGATCGCTCACCGTTACGCCGTTCGGATATTTTACATTACCGTCATACACAGCTGAATCGTCCGATTTGCTGTATGTGATCTGTTCATTGCCGGTTCCGTTGTAAGTATATTGCGCTGTGTATGTGACATCACCAAGAACGGGCGAAAGATCAGCATTCCAGCCGGAGAACTGATAGCCCTGTTTGTACGTCGGAGTTGAGCCATGATAAACGGGGTTCTCTCCCATGCCGACAAAGATGTCTTTTTCAAGCAGGCCGCCGTTTGAGTTCAGCCATGTTACGGTATACGTGGGGCACTCTTCCTCGGCGATCAGAAGCTCACTCTCCTTGTAGCAGGAATACATACTGTCCATATTGTAAGCAAATGTTACACCGTCAACAACAATAGATTTTAACTTGTTGTTTTGATATTGCCTATCGGTCGATCCTGCCATAAACAGATCATATCCGGTGTCACAGTTTGTAACGTCTACAAGGTAATTCCTTCCTCCGAATTCCACGACGTTCCACATATGATTTCCGGCTCCCGTCGCTCCTGTCATATATCCGCTTACAATGCGGCATTCGATCTTACTGTTAAAGCCCTTGTAGTTATCGCAGAGATACTTGAATGCTTTTGAATAGCCTTCACATACAACATTTGTCTCATCGTTATCATCAAACACGTAGATCAGCTGCCATGGATCGCCGTAATCGCGCCCTGATGTTTCAGTATTGTATTCGTTAAACTCCATTATCCATCTTGCAAAATAAAAAAGGATCGAATAATCTGTCCAGTTCTGCTCTTCGTTAGCATACTCCCATTTATCGTTGAGACCTGCATAGACGTAGGAAATATTTGCGGCAGCTTCTTTTGCTGCACGAACCTTTTCAGGATCCAATGTAGTTTCACTGCTTTCGTCCGGATTCGCCGGAGGAGCTGTATAGTAGTCTGAGGAGACGTTGAAAACCAAAGTGTACAAATACTCCGCACCGGAAGGCCACTGGGAAAAACTGACTCCCTTGCTTTTATCGTACCAATAAAGCTCGTAGGGGCATTCGTTCAGAAGCGTTCTGTGAATGTTGGTCCTGTGCGTTTTCAGATCATAGCTGTCTAAAAGTGATGCGTCGGAAAGACGCTCGGTGATCTCAGCTTTCCTGATATTGACAACATTGGAATCCGTTTGTCCATCAGCGATCAGAGCGACTTTCTCCTTTATTACGGCAATAATCGCCTCCGTAACTTCATCATACTCTGCTCTGCCGGAGATCTGCGGCAGCTTCCCCTCCTGCTTTGCGGCTTCGGGATTGTGAAGATACGTAAGATGATCTATGTAGCTTTGGAACAGAGCGTCATCTCCCGGGAAAATATCGCTGCTGTCGCTGAACGCAGACGAGCTTTCCTGCTGCATTTCCGGCTTTTCTTCACCCTGAGAAAGCTCAGACACTCCACAGTCTTCGTCCGATGCTGAGACGATACCATAAGATATAACCGATTTTGAGATCTCTGCCGGATCGTTCTCAATATCGAGCGGTGCTTTCGCCTCGTCTGCGTGAGCGCCCTCACCGAAAGCCGGTTCGGTTTCCTGCCGGGAGCCGTTCAAAGTGCTGTTTTTTGCGGGTTCAGAATTATTAATAAATTCTGCATGAGACTCCGTTCCCTTGTCCGCCGCCTGTATCTCCGGTATATCATGCAGCGTTGCCGAACCGGAGAGCGCAGCAAGACTCAGCGCAACGGCTGCAGAAAGCGTTCGGTGTAATAATTTGTCGTGCTTCATTTTATCATTCCTTTCAGCGTTGGAGGACGACACAATAAGCATATGCTGGTACAGCAATTCACACGATATGCCGAGAAATACGGCACAAGCCTTTATACGGTCATTTGTGCAATGCTGCCAATATGATCTCGCCCCTTACGATTCATTGTAATATCTCAGCGAAAATAAATCAAGTCTTATTACAAATGTTTAAAATTTTTTCAAAAAGCACATTTACATTTATTGGAAAAGCCACAGCGGATACTTCAATTTAGCCTGTTTGCTGTAAAAAAATGTATCTTACAAGCGCTGACTGCATCTTACCGCGGAAGCTGTTGAATCATTTCAAGCGCACTGCTATAATATGACCATCACACACAGAAAGGTTGTTATCTATGGGAAGTGCATTTTTAGTATTATTTATCATCGCAGAGATCATTCTTACAGTACTCACATTCACAAGATTCGGAGAGAAGGCACAGTGGCTTAAAAACAGAGTTATCGTTACCGCTGCCGAAACGGCTCTCCTGCTTGCAATTATTCTGCTTCCGACGACTCATATGAAGTGGCGCTTTGCTGCGGCGCTCACCGTACTTATTATCCGCCTTCTTATCGAAGGAATATGTTTCTTAGCTAAGCGCAGGAATGCTGAGGGCAAAAAGAATAAGGCAGGTGTGATCCTCGGCTTTATTCTATCTGTCGTCATCGTAGGTCTCTCCGCAACGCCGGCATTAATATTCTCAAACTACAACGGTCTTGAACCGACAGGTGAATACGACGTTCGGGAATGCAGCGCGATCCTCGTTGACAAGAACAGACCTGACACGTTTGAAAATGACGGCTCGAACAGAGAAGTTCCGGCACACTTCTACTATCCCGACGCAGCCGGCAGCTATCCGCTCGTCGTGTTCTCGCACGGTGCTTTCGGCTACTATCAGAGCAATTTCTCGACATACGAGGAGCTTGCAAGCAACGGATATATCGTTGTAAGTCTCGATCATCCGCATCACGCTTTTTTCACGACAGACACCGACGGAAAGACGATCACAGTTGACAGCAATTTCATCAATACAGCTTTGAGAGTAAGCAACGGCGAAGTTACGGACAGTAACGAGCTGTACAAGATCGAGCAGGAGTGGATGGAGCTTAGAACTCGCGACGAAAACTTTGTTCTTGACACGATCAAAGAAGCTGTTAATAGCGGCAGCCTGAACGATACGTGGCACACCGAAAGCGAAAGCGAGGTTCTTTCCGTTCTCAAGATTGCAAACACAGACAAGATCGGTCTTCTGGGACACTCGATGGGCGGCGCTACGTCGGTCGGAATCGGCAGACAGAGAGACGACATCGACGCTGTCATCGTTCTCGACGGTACAATGCTTACAGAGGTCGTTTCTGTAAAGGACGGACAGAAATCGTTCAACGAGGATCCATATCCTGTACCGATACTTGATTTTACAAAGGAAAGCGATTATAATGAAAGAATGCAGACCAAGTCCGGGAACGCCTTCATGTATGTAAACGACTTCGTTATAGATCACGCAAAGGACGGAAGAATGGTCGTTTTCAAAAACGCAGGTCATATGGACTTTACCGACCTTCCTCTGATCTCTCCTGTCCTCGGCGATATGCTCGGTTCGGGCGACGTTGACAACGAGCAGTTCATGAACACGGTAAACGGGATCGTTCTCAACTGGTTTGACTATTATCTGAAAGGCGAAGGCTCCCTCAATATAGCAGAGACCTACTGATAAAATGCTCACAAAGATCACAAGGATAGAAAACAGCAAGCCCGAATTGGTCGAGATCCACTGCCACAGCGTAAGCGACGAGGTAAACGAAATCATTGCGTTTGTCAAATCAAGGCAAGGGCAATTAAGCGGCAGTATCGGCGACAGACAGTACGAAATACCCGTGACGGATATTTTTTACATCGAATCGGTAGACAACAGATCCTTTATCTACACAAAGGGCAAGATATATGAAACGAAGCAAAAGCTCTACGAGCTGGAAGACGCCCTTCGTGATAAACGGTTTCTGAGGATCTCGAAGTCGATGCTGCTCAACCTGATGAAGGTAAGCTCAATCAGACCGGGGCTGAACGGAAGATTCATCGCCGTGCTCTCCTCCGGGGAGCAGGCAGTGATCTCACGCAAATACGTACCCGCGTTTAAAAAGGCTCTGAAGGGAGAGAACAGACATGACGATTAAGGACTTTATCAGGTCGCGTTTGCAGCTTTATTTCTTTCTTGTAACGCTGATACTTACAGCGGATTTCATCATAGGATCAATGTTTGATCCGAACAGGCAGCTTTCAAATATTGATCTGACGGGGCCGCTGATTCTCGCCGGACTGTGTATCATACCTACATTCGTAACGTATTTCAAGGACGAACCGACCTCAAGGCAGCTTATAATCAGGCGAGTGATACAGTTTGCCCTGATCGAAGCGATAGTTCAGCTTGCTGCTGCTCCGGGCGTAAGTATCGAGAATAAAGTACAGTTCCGCATTACGACCGCCCTGTTGGTGCTTGTGATATATCTGCTGGCGTTTGCCGTGATCAGCTTTCGCAGCTTTATGGAGTCAAAGCAGCTTACAAAGCTGCTGAAGGAATATCAGGAAAACGCATGAGCATAAAATAATATGCTCCCCGAAAGATATTAGTCTCTCGGGGAGCTGATTTTTGTTGTCTGTTACATATTCGTTCTCAGGAAGCACACGTATGAACGGAAGCTGCTGCCGCGCATTTACGCTTTTCCCGGCGAGGGTTTATCGTCCTTCTTTTCGCGAAGATCGTAGTTTGAATCCTCTATAATCATCTGCATCATGATCTTCGCAAAGCGCGGATCGAACTGCGAACCGCTGCCCTCTGCGATCTCCTTCATGACGCGCTCCTGCGGCATGGGATCACGGTAGCTTCTGTAACTTGTCATTGCATCGTAAGCGTCCGCCACGGCAATGATCCTGGCCTGCTCGGGGATCTTATCTCCCTTGATACCGTCGGGGTAGCCTTTTCCGTCATATCTTTCATGGTGCCAGCGCGCACCCATTGCAAGCTCTTTCTTTTCCTCGATATTCTGCAGAATGTTCGCTCCAACTACGGGGTGTTCCTTTATTACGCTGTACTCATAGCTGGAGAGCTTTCCGGGCTTGTTGATAACGACGTCGGGAACGCCAATCTTTCCTATATCATGGAGAAGCCCCATCATATAGATATCGTTAAGATCGGATTCGCTGTACCCGTAGCGGCGCGCGATCTCTTTTGAATACTCCGCGACGCGGCTTGAATGACCGTTTGTGTACGTATCCTTCGCGTCGATCGTGCCGGCAAGCGTCTGAACAATGTGGATAAGCATCTGCTCTTTTTCAAGGATATTATTCTTTACTTCTTCCTCAAGGCGAGAGCGGATATTTTTTATATCGTCGATCTGCTGTATTGAAACAAGTATAAGAAGGAACAGAAGACCGATCAGCATCGGGATCTCGTTGCTGATCGACTCGAAGAAGATCAGCATGATTATCTCGACGATAGACATTATCATGAACGCGATGAAGCCTGCCGCCGTATAAGGATATTCCTTGATATGTCCGTTTTTTATGTCCATTCCCAATGTGACAAGGACACTGACGACGATCAAAGCAAGCTCTGAATCTATGAACACAAGAGAGGACTGGAATGATCTGATACCTGAAAAATGGATAGCCGTCCAGAAAAAGAAGCTGATCATCGACATGATAAACAACACCGAATACAGCTTTCGGTATCTGTTGTGCTGAATAGAATCAATATAAATCAGCAGCGCGAACGGCATCATCATGCAGAACAGGAAGCCCATCAATCCGTCTACATAATAGATCCTCGTGACAAACGGAGTTAGCTGAGATACCGCCAAAAGCCAGCAGGCAACATTGAGGACTCCAAGCGCACCATAGAGCATATATATCTTGTGCTTGTTCCATATACGCAGCACAACGCCCACAATCGTGACGAGCAGCGCTGCAACAAAAAGCATTATCTCAAGCGCAAATGGAATCCCGTATTTTCCGAGCAGATAGTTATACACTCCGGAGATCGTAGAAACGACGGTCACGGGAACGATCTGCGGATTCCATTCCGTCCTGCCCCTGACAAGTTTCAACTCGGCTCCGGCATCTTCCTCCTCCAAGGGTATGATCACATAGAATTCCTTTAGGGAGCCGCCCGGAATATACGTATCTCTCGACCTGATGAACTCCTTGCGCAGCTCACCGTTCACGTATACTCTGACGTCGCCTCTGTTCTGAAAGCAGAGCAGACTCTCCCCCGGGATCTTATCAGGCAGCTGCGAGATCAGTGTAAAGTCTTCTTTATAAGCTCTTTTATTGGTATATGACCGTCCCGATGTAAAGGATTTTCCTTCCGAATCATAAACAGTCCACTTCTCTATGTACAGGATCTCTGCATCGGCGTCATGTGTCGCATTTTTTACGATACTCGTCGTGTTAATTCCGACCATCAGCGAGAATATCATAATACCAAAAAATAACAGCTTGAAAACCAAACTGGAGTATTTCGACGTATCCTTAGCAGATACGCTCGTTTTGTAATTGATAGGTTTTTCTATACCTTGCTCATTTACCGTCAACATAATACCTCTCTGCAAGTGTTGCCGTGGCATACGAACATCACACGAATCATAACTTTTTCTCCTTCCCAAACCGCCGTAAATCGCTTTGTTATGCCGTATTTTGCCGATTGCTATGCGGTTTTTGATTTTTTGACAGAATCGGGGCAAATCGGCAATTCGGAGCGAAATGAGGTAAATTGCGGACGTCGTTAGTAGTAAAATCGTAGTAAAACTACTATGGAATTACTACTTAGGGAACCACTGATTAAATCCCTCTACAGATCGCTTTGAACATCTGCTCTCCGAGGTGATTCTTTTCGAGCAAATGTCTGAATTTCAACAGGGTTGTTGCGTCGAGAACCTGCTCGTCAACAAAATTGATACCCATGAATTTTCTGAATGCATAACTGTCGTAGATGGCGTCCTCTATGCCCTCGTCGGATAGATTGAACCACACCTGAAGCAGATACATTCTGAGCATTTTTTCGATACCTTTTACAGGTCTGCCACGCTTTCCGCTCGGATAGTACGGTCTCACAAACTCGACCCACTCGTCCCACGGAATGATTTCCTCCATTATATCGAGGAACTCCTCTCGTTTTGTTTTCTTCTTTCGGCAGCTATATTCGTAATCGCTAAAGCTCTGTTGTTTCATGTGTTTTGCCCCCTGTTTTTTCGATATATCTATTATACCATATTTTTCTTGATGGGGGTAGATTAAATCAGTGGTTCCCTAATATGATAAAGTGTAGTAGCTGTGGCGATTATTATTTGAGAGCTGTTAATAATGGAAAGCATCGCCATGAGCGAGAAGATTTTTGAAGACTCGGGCAGCGCGATAGAGTGGGCGCTCAAACAGAAATAACAACAGGCAATACCAAGCGAAGCCCTTCGGGGGCTTCTGCTTGTTCATATAGATAGTTTTGGAGCAGGGGTAACACCTTGCTCCTTTTTCGTGGGGGTGATGATATCAGAAAACTCAAAAAATACACGCCGACAAAATTCATGTCGGCAGATTCCAAATACAACAAGGACGCTG
>CADAYJ010000035.1 GCA_902792115.1 uncultured Ruminococcus sp.
ACTCCCTTGAAATACGTCAGTATTCCTGCGGTCGTTTCGTGCAATCTGCCTGAAAATCTGGCGGCGCAATCTGAGCACTCGCTTTAATCAGTGTCTCCTTAATTCAATTATAAAAAAACACGCAAAAGATTGTATATCCAGATAATAATGGGGATCAGAAGGATCGCTCCGAAAAAATAGTACTCACGGTACCTTTCGTCTTTCGGCTGCGTTCCGTTTTCCCTTGCCTGTAATGGGAAATACAATGACCGACGAGGCGGCAAGGCATATAAGGAAACACTGAATAAATCACGTCCTGCGGACTGAGCACCAAACTTGCTTGCATATTTCGGTCAAATTGAACTCAAAAGCCTTGAAATACGTCAGTAGCAATTTTGGCACTCGATTTAATCAGTGCCTCCATAAAAATCCATAATGCTCCGTACTCGCTTTCCTTTAACGCCGCCAAAAGCAGGCTGCTTTCGATCAACATCATACGTTTCGCTTCCTTAGGCGTGTTTTCCTCATAGTATCATAGAAATGTCGAAAAGTCAAAGAAGCGCCGTCGATCAGATAAACACAGGCTCAACCTGCCTTCCTTCAAGCGCCGCCTCCAATGCTTCCGGTATCCTTTCAAAATCAGCGACGAGCGAGTTCGGCTTCTTTACGGGATCGTCCTGGGTGAGCGGAACGAAGTAGATATTCTTTCTGTTGAGCATCGTGCCGAGGTTGCGTCCGCCGGCTCCGAGCGCGTCGTTCGAGCAGAGCGCGAGTACGACGGGGCGAAGTATCCGCAGATGCGACTTCACCGCCATCGTCACGCTCGTATCCGTTATGCCCGACGAGAGCTTCGCGAGTGTGTTGCCGGTACACGGCGCGACAAGCAGAACGTCGCACATCTGCTTCGGCCCGATCGGCTCCGCGCCGCTGATGCTGTGTATTATTTCGCGCCCGGATATGCTCTCGACCTTTGCCGCGATATCGTCCGCTTTACCGAACCGCGTGTCGGTTGACCACGCCGTTTCCGACATTATCGGGAGTACGTCGTATCCGAGCTGCTTTAGCTGTTTGAGTGTTTCAAGAGCCTTTGAGAATGTGCAGAAAGAGCCGCACATCGCAAAGCCTACCGTTATGTCCTTCACGGGTATTCCTCCATTATTCTGTATATCGTGTCTCTTATGATACGCGCCGCCGTTTCCGGCGCAGTTTTTCCGGGCAGACCGGGAGCCGAAAAGCCGTTTATCCCGAGATGTCTGCACGCCTCGAGATCGACGCCGCCCGGCTTCGACGCAAGGTCGATCACAACTCCGCGAGCCGTGGCGAGAAGCTCCTTTTCTCCGAACACCGGCGCAGGGATCGTGTTGAAAATAAAGTCGTACTGTTCGCCGCTGCTCGCTAGAGCGCCCGTTTCGGCGGCTTTCAGTCCGAACGCCCGGATCATTGCAAGGTCGCTCTCCCTGCGCGCGCTCACCGTAACGTCTGCTCCGAGCGCCGAAAGCCTGTGCGCGAGCAGCTTCCCGATCCTGCCGCACCCTGCGACGAGACAGCGGCTCCCGAAGATCGCTGTGTCCGACGCATTTATCGCCGCCGCGAGAGCGCCCTCCGCCGTGAGAGCGGCGTTTTTTGCAGCGAGCGTTTCGTCCGCGAGATAGTCGAAAACGACGGCGTCCTTCGGAGCGCACAGCTTCATCAGAAGCTCCTTGTTCGCGCAGAAAACGACCTTCCCCGAAAGCGCCCTGCCGAATTCCTCGCCGAGCGTGATTTGCAGATCGGAGAGAGGCGTGCCGAGCGTTTTTCCGTCACGTGTCAGCGGTGCCGGCAGGATCACTGCGCCGCATTTTGCCGCGGCAAAGCGCAGCGACGCAAAATCGGGCTGCGCCTCCCCGAGCTTTTCGAGCGCGAAGTACGAGACGGCTTTGCCGCCGGCTGAAAGCAGCCTCCCGAGTATTGCCTGCCGCCGGTCACCGCCGACGATGCAGATCGTATTTATATCAAGCATGGTAACCTCCGTTTATCCGCGGAAGGAGCTTTGCGGCGGTCTGCCCTCCCCGGAAATCACCGACGAAGCGGGCCGCGGCTCCTGCCCTGCGTTTTCGGAGCGCCTTCGCTCCGCTAACATAATATGTTAAAGACGCGCAAAAAGTGTGTGCGGCGGCAGCAAAGAAGAAATAAGCCGATATTTAAGTCTGCAAAAGACTAGAGACAGACGCTTATTATATAATGAAAAGATAGATCTTTTACAGAATAATAAATCAATGAATATGCTTCGCAATGCTATTCCATGAATTTGCGCGGTTGTACCGGCAAAAACGGCTTTTCCCCACGTGTGTGTAACAAAAATGACAGGTTTTTTTTCGTGAAACTGCTCAATAACTGTTGCATTTTTGATGAAACTGTTGTATAATATACAAGCTGCCCGAAAAAGGCAGACGTTTCATTTTTTCATTTCAATTTTGAAAGGCTGAATTTTAATGTCACAATGGATCAACAATTCCGTATTTTACCATATCTATCCGCTCGGCTTCTGCGGCTGCCCGGAATTCAATGACGGCAATACAGAATATCGTCTCGACAAGCTGAAGGACTGGATACCTCACCTCAAGGAGATGGGCATAAACGCGCTCTATCTCGGACCTGTCTTTCAGTCGCTCAAGCACGGCTACGACACGAGCGACTACTATCGCATCGACTGCCGCCTCGGAGACAACGAGAGCTTCAAAAGGATATGTAAGGAGCTTCACGACAACGGTATCAGGATCGTTCTCGACGGCGTGTTCAACCACGTCGGCCGCGATTTCTGGGCGTTCAAGGACGTTCAGAAGTACGGCTCGAATTCGCAGTACTGCGGCTGGTTCCAGAATCTCTCCTTCAACGGGCGTTCGCCCTTCGACGATCCCTTCTGGTATGAGGGCTGGAGCGGTCACTACGACCTCGTAAAGCTGAATCTCAGCAATCAGGCTGTCGTAGACCATCTTATCGGAGCCGTCTCGATGTGGATAGACGAATTCGGCATCGACGGTCTTCGCCTCGACGCTGCCGACTGCATCGAGCCGAATTTCTTCCGCGCTCTGCGCCGCTTCTGCAAGGGCAAGGATCCCGATTTCTGGCTCATGGGCGAGATTATCCACGGCGACTATAACCGCTGGGCGAATCCGGAAATGATGGATTCCGTCACGAACTACGAGTGCTATAAGGGCATCTATTCCTCTCACAACGACAGGAACTACTTCGAGATCGCCCACTCTCTCCAGCGCCAGTTCGCAAACGGCGGCATATATCAGAATTTGTATCTTTACAATTTCCTCGACAATCACGACGTCAACCGCATCGGCTCAACGCTCCGCAACCCCGCTCACATGAAAAATGCGTATACGGTGCTGTTCACGATGCCGGGCGTTCCGTCGATCTACTACGGCAGCGAATGGGCGATCGAGGGCACAAGAACGCGCGACAGCGACCAGATGCTTCGCCCCTGCCTCGAGCTGAATACTCCGCTCGCTAAGACGAGCAGCCTCGTTCCGCACATCGGAATGCTTTCCGCGCTGAGAAAGAGCTTCCCGGCTCTCAACTCGGGCGCATACGAGAACGTGCTGATCCGCAACGAGCAGCTTGTGTTCAAGCGCACAACGGGCAGCCAGACGGTGCTGGTCGCCCTCAACCTCACCGACAGCGAATACTGGCTCGACTTCCCGATCAGCGGCGGCACGATGCTCACGGACGTCCTCGTTGACGGCAGCGAATACCGCGTTGAGAACAACCATTCAAATATAATGATCCCGGCAAACGGAGCACGTATCCTTCTTCTCCACAACGGAGAGTTCGACTACCGCGGCTTTAAGGAAAAGCTCACAGGGCTTGCTCAGCAGAAGGCCGTTGAAAAGGCGTACACAAAGGAGCAGCAGGCGGTCGCCGACGCACAGGAAAATCAGATACTCCCCGAACAGCCTGCGCCGAAGAAGGATGAGCGCAGACCGAAGCTCGGCAAGTACCGAAGCTGGGACGGCAGTATGTTCGCCGTTATCGCGCTCGCAACGAATACGGACGACCACGAGCAGGCGATCATCTACAAGGAGCTGTTCAACAACGGACTTATCTTCACCTGCAACGCAAAGGGCTTCCTGGAGGACATCGAGGTTGACGGCAGAATGGTGCACAAATTTGATTACGTTGACAGCGAAGACTGATCCTTCTTGAAAAAGCTGTTTATGAAAACAGCAGCGCATCTTTTTGCGATCCAAATATCAGCACCGATTATGCGCGGAAAATTGGTAATAATAGACAACGACGATTTACTCCGCTAAAGCAAAATGTACCCCGATTTTAAAAAAATGTTAATTTTTTTTAAATTTACCTATTGATTTTTCTCTTTCCGTGTTGTATAATGTTGTTACTGATATTTGTCCTATTATTTTGCAAATCAATTCACAGGAGGAAAAAAGTTATGAATAAGAAGTTTATCAGTGTAGTACTTGCTGCTCTCATGCTCACTTCCACAGCAGCTATTTCCGCATCTGCTGCAGAGGTAGAGGCAGAGAAGTCCGGTGCATCCGGCACGATCAAGTTCAATATGGGCGACTGGAATCCCAACGATAAGGTCAGCTTCTATATCTGGGCTAAGGATCCGAACGGTGCAAAGACTGTTTACGGCTCCAAGAACGGCTGGGTTGAGGACAACAACTGGGGTTCCAAGCAGACAAACGGTACAAAGGTTGAAGGCGAAGAGGGTGTCGTAGAGTCCTACGAGATCAACTTTGACGAGGTAGCAGGCCGCGATATTTTCGTAATCTTCTACGATCAGGCTACCGGTATCCAGACATACAACTGCATCCTTTCCGAGGCAGCAATCGGTCAGACGGCTGTAATGACAGGCGAGACGATCGAGAACCCTGAGGACAGCGAGAAGGTTTGTATCGCAGCAGTATTCGATGGCGTTGAAGGTTCCGGCCCGCAGAAGGTTATCACTTCCACAGGTAACGTTGTTGGTACGATCATCGCTCCCAACGAGAACGGCGCTAACTCCGTAGCTAACTACGTTTACAAGTTCCTCGGCAAGCAGGACAAGAGCGGCGTTGAGTGCGTAACAGACGAGAAGGTAGCTAACGCTATCTCCGAGTTCGGCACAACAGCTGACGATGTATGGGCAGAGTTCCAGAGCTTCAAGGGCAAGGAAGGCTACGAGGAGTATGACGCCAAGGAAGCAGACGCTAAGAAGTTCATTAAGCCGACATCCGGCGAGGAAGAGAAGAAGGACGAAGAGAAGAAGGATGATAATTCCTCCAACAACTCTTCCAACAACTCCTCCAACACTTCTTCCAACAGCTCCAGCAAGTCTTCTACAACAACAACAGGTACAGCTAGCAAGACTTCCACAACAACTGCAGTTTCCGGCGGCAGCACATCTTCCGCAGCAGAAGCAGGCGCAGCAGCTGAGACAGGCGACACAACAGGTACAGCAACATTTGCAGTTATCCTCGTTGCAGCAGCAGCAGCTATGATCCTCACACGCAAGAAGGTTCAGGACTAATCCTTAACTGATCTGCAAAGATAATTACCGGCCCTTCGGTTTTCCGAAGGGCTGTTTTTATTGACAGAGCCGTCAGGATATGGTATAATATACTGCGGATTAAGTTTATATGCGGGCGTGGTGAAATTGGCAGACACGCAAGATTTAGGTTCTTGTGCCGTACGGTGTGCAGGTTCAAGTCCTGTCGCCCGCACTTCGTTGCCCCCTTTGCGAAAGCAGAGGGGCTGTTCATTTTGGTGAGCCTCTCCCGGGTGAGCCGGCCGCTTTGCCTTTCGAGAATTTCAAGCTGTGATGTAAGAGGTGAGATAATGTCCCGGACGTGCCGCGAACGTGTTGACGCATATATTAAAGAAAACTACGCCGCGCAGCCGGAATTTCTTTGGCAGCGCGATCCCGATTCGTGCATATACCGCCGCTTTGACAACAGAAAGTGGTTCGCCGTCATAATGGTGATCGACCGGAAAAAACTCGGGCTTCCCGGGGAGGGGCGCGTCGAGATACTCAACGTAAAGCTCACGGACGTTTTAACGGCGGAGCTTGTGGCGCAGCAGGAGGGCTTTTTTAAAGCATACCACATGGCGCGCGGATCGTGGATCACAGTTTTGCTCGACGGCAGCGTCGAGGCGGAGACGATTTTTCCGCTTATCGGCGAGAGCTTTGACGTCACCGCGCCGAAACCGAAAAAACGGCGTAAATAAGCCGAAAAAATTACAAAAAATTTTTTCTTTTCTTCTTTTTTACATATTGACAATGAGCCGCAAATCTTGTATAATGAAATGCGGTATTTCAGGTAAACTCGCGTTTACGTGCGATTATTGAGGTGCGGCTATGCTTTTGAATTTAAAGAAGGTCTTCCTTACGGAGGATGAGATCCAAAATGCCGAGTATGATTTGGATCTGCATGATTTGGAGTTCAACGGCACTGCACCGTTCAAAACACCCGTCAGGGTGTCGGCAAAGGCAGAAAACCGGGCAGGCGTCGTTGATCTGGCGGTCACGGCGGCGTTCGATTATACTGCGCCCTGCGACAGATGCGGTGAGGAAACCATAACCCCGTTTGTGTGCAGCTTTGATCACACGGTAGTGCAGTCGCTCGTCGGCGAAAACGAAGGCGACTACATTGAAGCACCCGATTTTACCGTTGAATTGGACGCGCCCGTCACGGCGGATATCCTGCTTTCGCTGCCCTCGAAGCATTTGTGCCGCGAGGACTGCAAGGGACTCTGCCCTAAATGCGGCAAGAACCTCAACGAAGGCGACTGCGGCTGCGACACGCGCGAAACAGATCCTCGCTTAGAGGTTCTGAAGAGCTTATTAAATGACACATAACGCCTTTTGGCGTCCACTATTGTTAGGAGGAATTTTAAAATGGCAGTACCTAAGAGAAAATCATCACACGCAAGAAAAATGAAGAGAAGAAGCAACGTATGGAAGCTCAACGCTCCGGCTCTCTCAAAGTGCCCGAATTGCGGCGAGTGGAAGGCTCCTCACAGAGTATGCGGTGAGTGCGGCTACTACAACGGCCGTGAGGTCATCGTCAAGACTGAGGACTGATCCGGTTTTTACAGGGAGGAAGGCTTTCCTCCCTTGTTTTTTTAGAAAAGAAAAGGGTGATGTTTATGAAACCGATCGCCGCTATTGTAGGCAGACCAAACGTCGGAAAATCGACGCTTTTCAACAAGCTAATCGGGCAGCGCCTTTCGATCGTTGACGATACTCCCGGCGTAACGCGCGACCGCCTTTACGGAGAGTGCGAGTGGCGAAACAGAAAATTCACGCTTATAGACACCGGCGGTATCGAGCCGGATTCCGACGATATCATTCTCTCGCAGATGCGCCGTCAGGCGGAGCTTGCGATCGAGTCGGCGGACGTTATTATCCTTGTGGTCGATCTCAGGTCGGGGCTTATCGCGACCGATATGGAGGTAGCGGATATGCTCCAGAAGAGCGGCCGTCCCGTCGTTCTCTGCGTGAATAAGTGCGACGCGATAGGCGAGCCGGAGCCTGAATTCTACGAATTCTACAATCTCGGTCTCGGTGATCCGATCGCCGTTTCGAGCGTTCACGGCCACGGTACGGGCGACCTGCTCGACGCCGTGTTTGAATACTTCCCCGAGGACAGCGAGGAGGAGGAGGAGAGCGACATTATCTCCGTCGCCGTTATCGGCAAGCCGAACGCCGGAAAGTCCTCCCTCGTCAATTATATCGCAGGCTCTGACCGCTGTATCGTCTCCGATATCGCCGGCACAACGAGAGATACGATCGACACGCTGATCGAGAACTCACACGGCAAATTCAATTTTACCGATACGGCAGGTCTGCGCCGCAAGAGCCGCGTGGACGACAATATCGAAAAATACAGCATTCTTCGCGCGAAGATGGCGATCGAGCGCAGCGACGTCTGCGTTATCATGATCGACGCGACGGAGGGCTTTACGGAGCAGGATTCCAAGGTGGCAGGGCTTGCGCACGAGGCAGGCAAGGGCTGCATTATCGCCGTCAACAAGTGGGACGCCGTCGAGAAGGACGGCAAGACGATGGATCAGATGCGTAAAAAGCTCGAGATAGATTTCTCTTTCATGAGCTATGCTCCGATCATTTTCATCTCCGCAAAGACGGGGCAGCGCGTGGACAAGCTGTTTGAAATGATAAAGCAGGTTGATGCGTCCTGCACTATGCGAATAAAGACGGGCGTGCTCAATGATATTCTGGCGGAGGCGACGGCGAGAGTTCAGCCGCCGACGGACAAGGGCAGAAGGCTTAAAATCTTCTACATGACTCAGGCGTCCGTGAAGCCGCCGACGTTTGTCTGCTTCGTAAACAGCGCTGATCTCTTCCACTTCTCCTACAAGCGTTATCTGGAGAACAGGATAAGAGACAGCTTTGGTCTGATCGGTACTCCGATCAGGTTCGTCGTCCGCGAGCGCGGAGATAAGGGAACCACCGGTTAAATACCGCCCTTTCGGCAGGGAATCAGCCTGCTTGCATCATTTGCCAAATTCCCCGCAAAATTCGGCGGCGCAGTTTTGGCACCCCATTTGATCAGTGACTTCCTAAGAATTGACAAGAAAGGTTCTGACTTTATGCTCAGTTTATTTACCGATCCTATCAACATCGTCAAGATCGTCGCGGTGATGATCGTCGCGTATCTGCTTGGCAGCCTGAATATTGCGATCATCGTAACAAAGGCATTCACCGGCAAGGATATCCGCACAATGGGCAGCGGCAACGGCGGCTTTACGAACGTAATGCGCTCCGTCGGAACGACGGCAGGAGTTATCACGTTTATCGGAGACTTCCTCAAATGCGTCATCGCCGTTGTGATCGGCGGCCTCGTGTTCAGCACGATGAACACCGCTCTCGAGGCGGCGGAGCTTGTCGGCTACGGCAAGTACCTCGCCGGAATGTGCTGCTTCCTCGGCCACATTTTCCCCGTCTACTTCGGCTTCAAGGGCGGCAAGGGCGTCGTTACGGTCGCGGCTCTGCTCGCAGTTATCAATCCGATAATCTTCGCCGTTGCGCTCGGCACGTTCCTCATCATATTCGTGTGTACGAGGATCGTTTCCATCAGCTCTATCATTGCCGGCGTCATGATAATCGTCTCCACGTTCCTTGTGACTTATTTTTACAATTACAAGGCGACGGGCAAATACCCGTTTGAATACGTAGTGACGGTAACGATCATCACGTTCATCATATGCGGCTCGGTTATCGCAAAGCACCACGCGAATATCGTCCGCCTTATCCACGGCGAGGAGAAAAAGCTCACGCTCAAAAAGAAGGGTGAGAAGGCATGACGGAATTTCGTAAAATGCGCCGCTTCAAGCAGGAGCTTTCGCGCTGCGAGTGCGACGAGGTGCTTTCGAGCGAGAAGCGCGGCGTTCTCTGCGTAAACGGGGAGGACGGCTACCCTTACGGCGTGCCGATAAACTACGTCTACGACGAGGACTCCGGCAGGATCTATTTTCACTGCGCGAAGGAAGGGCATAAGCTCGACGGCATCAGGGCGAGCAGCAAGGTCTGCTTCACCGTCTATGAGCAGGGCGAACAGCGCGGTGACTGGTCGTACTATGTGCGCTCCGTCGTCGTCTTCGGAAGAGTCCGTATCATTGACGATTTGTTCGAGTCGATCTCACATCTGCGAACGCTCGCGGAAAAGTATTATCCTCAGGACGGCTCGGAGGACATCGAGGGCGATATCGCCGCAAACAGCCCGAGGGCAGTCGTGCTGGAGCTTGAACCCGAAAATGTGACGGGCAAGCTCGTTCACGAGAAGTAACGACGGAAGCCGACTAAATATGAATAATTTGTGAATTTTACGCGGGTGCTCTTGAAACGGCATCCGCTTTTGTGATATATGTATTTATGGAGGCGCCGATTAAAACGAGTGAAAATATCGTGCGCCGATATTTCAGGTAAATTGATTGAAAAATCCGCTAGCGAAGAGGTCAAATAGATGAAATACTGCACGTGTGGTTATCAAACAAAAGAGAATATAAGAGTATGCCCGAGGTGCAACAAGACACTTATCTACGGAAGCGGTGACGAGACGTTCGACGAGGACGACGGTACCTTATACGCCGAGCAGCCGAGCCGCCCGGTCGCCAAGGTGAGTCTCACGAAAACGGGCAGCGAGAGAGTCAGCCTCGTAAAGCCTGCCGGCTCACGGACGGAACAGCTTGATATACCGCAGCCTCCTCAGCCGCAGATTCCCGTTCAGGGAGATTACGGCGATTCATACCGCACTTCTTCTCCTGCGCGCGAGGTCGTTACTCCGGTGCCGGCTGCCAAGCCGTGGAAAAAAGCGCTCATTGCGGCAGCGGAGATCGGCGCGGCGGTGGTGCTGCTTTTCGGCGCGTTCGTGCTGTACCGGCATATCGACGCTCCGAAGCCCGAGAAGAAGGACTCCTCCGAGACAAGCTCGCAAAACGAAGCATCTTCGAGCGAATCTCAGTCGGCGGGATTTCCCGTTCCGGACGTAATTGGCTTCTCGCGCGAAACGGCTTCCGACATAATAAAAAAAGCCGGCTTCGAGTGCCTTGTTGAGACGGCTCCTGCGCCGGACGTCCGTGAGGACACCGTTATCTCACAAACGCCGGAGGGCAAGGTGCGCGCCGTGAAGGGCTCGCCCGTGAAGATCGTCGTCGCGCTTAACGACGGTGCGGCGCAAAGCTCCCCGTCTTCAAGCTCGCAGGAGAGTTCAAAGGCAAGCTCCAAGGCAAGCTCCAAAGCAAGCTCTAAGCAAAGCTCCAAGGCAAGCTCCAAGATGGATACGCAGGTCGCCTCAAATAAAGCCGATCAGAGTGTGCCGGACGTGCGTGGACTGAAGCAGGAGGAGGCTGAGAAGAAGATAAAGCAGGCTTCTCTCGTTCCCTCGGTCGATTCATACGAATACAGCAATGTGGTTTTGGAGGGGTATGTTATCTCTCAGAGTCCGCTGGGCGGCAAGGCGGAGAAGAATACGAAGATATCCCTCGTTATTTCAAAGGGCGAGGATCCGGCAAGCTACGTGACGCTTTCGGATTACACCGGAATGGATATCTACGACGTTGTCTCCGAGCTTGAAAGCAAAGGACTTGAAGTCACATACGAATACAGGGACAACGATGAAATCGCTCACAACGGTGTTCTCTCGCAGAATCCTGCGAAGGGAACAAAGGTTAAGAAGGGCAGCAGGGTAAAACTCGAGATCTCCAAGGGGCGCCCGGAACAGCCGCAGGTTCCGCCGCCGTCTCAGGAGACGCAGCAGACCGTCTCCGAGGAAAATGCGGACACCGTCTCGAAGCCCGTTTTCAGCGGCGTGAGTGCGTCGTCCGTCCGCGCGTCCGAGGGCAGCTATCACTACGATGCGAAAAATGCTCTTTATGACAACGACACCTGCTGGTGCGAAGGTGCGTCCGACGGCGGCGTCGGAGAGTACTTTATGCTCACGGCTGAAAAGGAGCAGACCGTCTCCGGCGTCAAGATCAAAAACGGCTATACGCGCGACTCCGCCGTCTTTAAAAACAACGGCAGGATCAAGCGCGTGACGTTTATATTCTCCGACGGCACCGACTACTCCATCTCGCTCGATACAGAGAATATGTCGCTCCAGACGATCGAATTCCCCTTTACCGTCGAGACCACGTTCATCAAGATGAGGATAGACGAGGTCAAGGACGGCGACAAATACAAAGACACCTGCATGACGCTCTTTGTGCCGTATTGATATTTTTACCTGAAAAAAAGCCCTTTCCGCAGAGAAAAGGGCTTTTGTTTTTATAGGATTTTATAGTATGAACAATGCTGCGCCGCATATCACGGCGTATATGAAGCCGGCAGCGACGTCGCGCGGAAAGTGGACTCCGCCGGCGGCTCTCGAAGCGGCGATCAAAAGCGCGATCACCGTATATGCGGCGCCGAGCGGAACCGACACGTACAGAAACGTCATTGCGATAACGGCGGCGCTCGCCGTGTGACGGCTCGGAAAGGACTGTCCTTTTTTGTTCTTCGGGAAGATCGGCGTGATGTCGAAGCGCTCATATGGGCGCGGACGGTCAAGAAGCCTTCGTGCAGCGGAAAGCGTTGCGAACATGAAGAGCGGTACGGCGATACAGCGCAGCAGCCGTTCGTCGCGCCTGATGAAAAGCACGCCGAGAAGCGCTGCGTACCCGGCGAATACGAAGTACGGCAGTATCTTGTATACGAACGTGAAGCACGCTCTTCTGAACCGCGTCTTCACGATCCACGCCCTGACGGCTTCGTAACGCTGCCTGTACAGCTCGTCTCTTCTCTGCTTAACTTCGGTTTTATCAGCCAAGCTCGATCATCCTGTCTATGCAGACTCTCGCTTTTTCCATCGTTTCGCCGTCGAGTATCATTTCCTCGCCGCCCTGCCCGAGAAGCGTGTTGTAAACGTCAATGAGCGTCGTAGCCTTCATGTTGGGGCAGATCAGCTCCTTCGAGAGCGGGTAGAAATTCTTTCCGGGACATTCATAGGAGAGGTGAGAGGCGATCGCGATCTCTGTGCCGATGATGAAATCGCGTCCCTCGCAGTTCATTGCAAAGTCGATTATCCCCTTCGTTGAGCCGACGTAATCGGCAGCCTCCGTTACCTTCGGAACGCATTCCGGGTGGACGAGAAGCAGCGCGCCGGGGTGGCGCATTCTCGCCTCCTCAACGGCGGAGTACTCAACGGCAGCGTGTATCGGGCAGCCTCCCTTGAGCGTCCTTATGTTCTTGTCCGGCACGTTCTTTGCGACGAACGAGCCGAGGTTGCAGTCCGGAATAAAGAGGATATCGTCGCCGGGCAGCTTTTTAACGATCTTGACTGCCGAGGACGAGGTGACGCAGACGTCGCAGACCGTTTTGAGATCCGTCGTCGTGTTGATGTATGCTACGACCGTCACGCCGGGGTTTTCCTTCTTAAAAGCGGCGATCATTTCCTTGTCCATCTGCTCCGCCATCGGGCAGCCTGCCGTGGCGTTCGCGAGGAATACCGTCTTTTCCGGCGAGAGCAGCTTTACGGTCTCTGCCATAAAGCGAACGCCGCACATGATGACCGTCTTGTTCTTTACCCTGGAAGCCTCAACGCTCAGCGCGAAGGAATCTCCCGTGAAGTCGGCGACCTCGGTGATCTCCCTTGTCTGGTAGCTGTGGGCGAGAATGCAGACGTCCTTTTCTTTTTTTAACCTGAGTATCTCCTGCTGAAGTTCGGGTATTTTCATCGTGATAAGCTCCTTTTCGAGCGGCCTCATTAACGCATGACCGCATTATATGATAGTATTATACCATTTCTCGTGTCTTTCTACAATGCCTAAATCGAATAATTTCATATTTGCCGTGTTTTCTGTAAAAAACGCGAAAACGCGCAGATCCTCATGACCTGCGCGCAGCTTTTGTTATGTATCGTGCTTTTGCAGACGCGGAGCGCTTTCGGGCGATTTGTTCTTCCTGTCGTCCTCGAGCTTCATAAAGACTGAGATCGCGGAAAGCATCGTGACGAACGTATAAAGAAGCATACTCACCACCGCGCCGATACCCATGTAAAAATCAGGGTTGGAGCCGATCGGAAGCCCGATCGAGACGCAGCCTACGATACCGCATATGATGCCGACGAGGTTCTTCACGTTTGAACGGTGGTCAAAGAACATGAAGAGGAATCCGACGAGCGGAATGATGAAGTACATCGCGCCGACGACGGTATTTCTGTAAACGGGCGTGCTGCCGCTGACCGAACCAAAGGTGAGGTTGAGCGCCGTCTCCGTTATCAGCTTTTCCTTCCCGTCAACTGTCACGTAAGCGGAGATGAATGTCGTTGAGAGCAAATAGCCGCAGACGACGAAGAGCGCGATCAGCACCCTGCGAATGTTGCGGCATCGTTTCGTTTCAGTAGTTTTCATTTAGAGTTTACCGCAGAAGCCTTTCTTGTATGATTCGATCGTCTCGTTGATGATCTTGATAGCCGCGTCGCGCCCCTGCACCTCATCGACGGCGGTCTCTTTGTTTTCAAGCGTCTTGTAAACGGTGAAGAAGTGGCACATCTCCTGGAAGATATGCTTAGGAAGCTGAGAGATATCGGTATACTCATTGTATGTAGGATCGTTGAACGCGATCGCGATGATCTTCTCGTCGTTTCTGCCGTTGTCGATCATTTTGATAACGCCGATCGGGTAGCAGCGGACAAGCGTGAGCGGCTCGATCTGCTGCGAGCAAACGACGAGAACGTCGAGGGGATCCTTATCGTCCGCGTAGGTGCGCGGAATAAAGCCGTAGTTTGCCGGGTAGTGAGTCGAGGTGTAAAGGATTCTGTCGAGTATAAGCATACCCGTCTGCTTGTCAAGCTCATATTTGAGCTGGCTGCCCTTCGATATCTCGATGCACGCCACAAAGTCTTCCGCAGAGATGCGGTCTGCGCTGATGTCATGCCATATGTTCATATATCATTCCTCCGAATTTATATTTGAGGCGCCTGTTCGCCTCCGCTGATCCTATTATAATACATTTTCCGCACGATTTCCATATGAATGTGCATTTTCTTAATTTATTTTCCGGTGCTGCCGAAGCCGCCGTTTCTCGTGCGCTGCGCCGAGTCTCCCTCCGCGGTGCCGAAGGGGAGAAGTATCCCCTGGCAGATCGCCTCGCCGCTGTGGATCGCTGCCGTACGGGCGAGAGAGCTGTCGTTTACGAGCTTTACCATGATATGCCCCTCGTTATCGGAGTAGTAGTAGTCCTGGTCGATAACGCCGACGGTATTTGCAAGGTGTATGCCCGTCTTGAAGCCCATGCCGCTCCTGGGGCAGATAAGCAGTACCCAGCCCTCGTTCATTTTGCATCTGATTCCCGTCGGAAACGTGAAGCTGTCGCCCTTTTTCAGCCCTTCGGGGAGCGTGACCGGCGAAAAAAAGTCGTAGCCTGCCGAGCCTTTCGTTGCGCGGCGCGGAAGGCGTATCTCACTGTAAGCCGTGATGATATCGTCGCCCGTGAGGTGCGGCACGACCGCTTTGCACGCCTCGCGGAACACCTCGAAGCTGACCTTCTCGAATTTTGCGACTGTACCCATCGCATTCACCTCCTTGCGGATCGTTTTCCTCTCTTATTCTATCACATATTTTCCTCCCGTGCAAGCATATCATTT
>CADAYJ010000036.1 GCA_902792115.1 uncultured Ruminococcus sp.
CCGCGCGGGGGCTTTTCCTGCTTTGTGCCGGGGAATATTTGAATGTAAATCTCGTCAATTTGTCAAATATTTGTTTTTAAACGCTTTAAATTCGATTAAAACAGAGAATTTTTGCAGGATTGTTATATTTCTCTTGCATTTTTCTTATATATGTATTAGAATAAACATCGGGCGGCTCAAAAGCCGCTCGATCTATCACTGTATCATAATGATTATAACATAACGGAGGCTGTCAATAATGAAGTGTTACAAGGAAATGAGCAGGGAAGAGCTTACCGCAGAAAAGGCGTCCCTCGAAAAGGCATACGAGGGCTACAAGGCGATGGGGCTGAGCCTCAATATGGCGCGCGGCAAGCCGGGTGCGGAGCAGCTTGATATCTCCATGCCGATGCTCGACGTTCTCAATTCTTCGAGCGACTGCACAGACGAGGGAACCGACTGCCGCAACTACGGTATTCTTGACGGTATTCCCGGCGTGAAGAAGATGTTCGCAGATATCCTTGGCGTAAGTCCTGACGAGGTATTCGTCGGCGGCAATTCCAGCCTGAATATGATGTTCGATACGATCACAACCTTCATGGTAAAGGGCGTTGCGGGCTGCAAGCCGTGGCTCACCCAGGAGAAGGTAAAGTTCCTTTGCCCCGTACCGGGCTACGACCGTCATTTCGGTATCACCGAGTATTACGGCATCGAAATGATCAATATCCCGACGGACGAGAACGGTCCGGATATGGATCTCGTTGAGAAGCTCGTTTCCGAGGACGAGGCTGTAAAGGGAATCTGGTGCGTTCCGAAGTACTCCAACCCGACCGGCATCACATACTCCGACGAGACGGTTCGCCGCTTCGCCGCTCTCAAGCCGAAGGCGAAGGACTTCCGCATCATCTGGGACAACGCTTATGTTATCCATGATGTGACCGATACGCCCGACAGCCTTCTCTCCATCATGGACGAGTGCAAAAAGAACGGCACCGAGGATCTTCCGATCATCTTTGCTTCCACCTCGAAGATCACATTCCCCGGCGCAGGCGTTGCAGTAATGGCTTGCTCGAAGGCTAACATGGATCTTCTCAAGGCCCGCTACACAAAGCAGACGATCGGCTATGACAAGCTCAATATGCTTCGTCATCAGCGCTACCTCAAGGACAGCGCAGGTCTTGTAGCTTACATGGCTAAGCACAAGGCGGTTATCGCGCCGAAGTTTGAGTGCGTACTCAACGCCCTTGAAAGCGAGGTAAAGGAGACGGGCTGCGCTTCCTGGACAGCTCCGAACGGCGGCTACTTCATCAGCGTAGACGTTCTCGAGGGTACGGCTAAGGAGGTCGTTCGTCTTTGCAAGGAGGCAGGCGTTGTCCTCACAGGCGCCGGCGCTACGTTCCCGTACGGCAAGGATCCCAAGGACAGCAATATCCGTATCGCTCCGACATATCCGAGCGTAGAAGAGCTTGCAAAAGCGGCTGATATCTTCTGCGTATGCACAAAGCTCGCAGCAGTCAGCAAGCTGCTCGGCTGATAAATAAAAAAAACAAGCCCGAAAGCATTCTGTTTCAACCGCTTTCGGGCTTTATTATTTGTTGCAAAGAGAAAAATGCGTATTCATCATTCCTTCCTGAATAACAGCTCCGTTTTTTCGAGATCATGGGGGATAAGGGAGCATTCAAACATCTCCTGCAAGCGATCTGTAAATCGGTACGGATCGTCGAGCGACGGGCTGAAATGTGTAAGCCACAGCCTTGCCGCTCTCGCTTCACGCGCAAGCATCGCCGCCTCCGAGAACGTCATATGCTTCTTTTCCCTAGCCATCTTAGCCTTGCTTTCCTCTGCGTACATTCCCTCGCAGATCAGAAGATCGGAGCCTTCCGCGAGCGCTCTAAGCTCCGGAGTGGGGCGCGTATCTGTGATATACGTCACTTTAAGCCCCTTTCGCGGCGCGCCCATCACCATATCGGGAGCGATAGGCCTGCCTCCGGCGGAGACCGTCTCCCCGCGCTGAAGAACGCTCCACAGATTCACGTCAACGCCGAGCGCACGCGCCTTCTGCGGATCAAACCTGCCTCTGCGGCGCACCTCAAACGAGTATGCGAGGCAAACGACGCTGTGGTCTGCCGACTGCGCGGTAATATGAAGACCTTTCAGTTCAAATTCGGAATGCGCGCCTGTCATCTCGCGTATCGAGACGTCAAACGGCAGATTCGCGCAGATAACGCATACGGAGCGGATAACGGCGGCGGCGCCCGGCGGCGCCGTTATCACGACAGGCTCCCTGCGGTCGGATTTCGCCATCGAAAGCAGAAGCCCCGGTAATCCGGAGATGTGGTCTGCGTGGCAGTGAGTAACAAGGATCGCGTCAATGTCGTGCATACTAAGCCCCGCTTTCCTGAGCTGCACCTGCGTACCCTCGCCGCAGTCCACAAGAAAGCTGCTTCCGGAATACCGCACGCAAAGAGAAGTCAGTGCGCGCTCCGGCAGCGGCATTGTGCCGCCCGTTCCAAGCAGACAAACGTCGATCATATCCTCACCTCGTTCCGTGTTTATCTCTGTCTTAAAGTATACTAGACATCGCCCGTCTTGTCAAATCTCAACAGCAGCGGTATGCCGCGGCGTTTGTTAATGCACGGTACACTTTTGTATTTAATGAGCTGCTTATCCCGGCATGAAAAGCGCTGTTTGTTTACATCGGTGTAATATTGGTTTACAAATAGTTTGTACTTTATCCTTTCATATAGTATTGACGATTATCAATTTATATGGTATAATTTTAGTAGCTTGAGCAGACTGAACAGTCGCGGGTACAAATGCCGAAAGGCTGTATGCGAGGAAAGTCCGAGCTCTACAGGGCAGAATAACGGCTAACAGCCGCCGAGGGCGACCTCAGGGAAAGTGCAACAGAGATATACCGCCTGCTTCGCAGGTAAGGGTGGAAAGGCGAGGTAAGAGCTCACCGGCGCAGGCGGAAGTCTGCGGCCCTGCAAACCCTATTCAGAGCAACACCGTGGACGGACTATACGCTTGCCCGGCGTGTCCGGTGGAGGTGGCAGTGAGCGCTGCGGTAACGCATCGCCAAGATAGATGACTGTTTTCAACAGAACTCGGCTTACAGGTCTGGTCTGACTTTATCATGAAAAAACGCAATCAATAAGACGCGCGGAGAGCCTAGGCTTTTTCCGTGCGTTTTATTTTGCTCTTTTATTTCCGCCAAAGGTATGGTATAATAATTCTGCACATGAAAAACGGAGGGATAAATATGTATTACGATTTAAGTTACCTTATCTTCATGCTGCCGGCGATCCTTCTGACGCTCTGGGCGCAGTTCAAGGTTAAGTCGGCGTACAGCGAATACTCGCAGATTGCCAATTCGCGCTCCATTACGGGCGAGGACGCAGCGCGCGCCGTGCTCGCCGCAAACGGCGTTGCAAACGTGAAGATCGAACACATCTCCGGCACAATGACCGATCATTTCTCCCCGCGCGAGAATGTGATACGCCTTTCGGACGGCGTACAGAAAAGCACTTCCGTCGCCGCCGTATGTATTGCCGCTCACGAGGCCGGACACGCCGTCCAGCACGCCGAAAACTTTCTTCCGAACAGGATCCGCACAGGTGTCATTCCCGTTGCGAACATCACATCAAAGCTCTCGATGCCGCTCATAATAATCGGCTTCCTTCTGTCGGACACGCTGATATACGCAGGCATCGCGCTTTACTCTTTAGCTGTTCTCGTTTATCTCGTGACTCTGCCCGTTGAATTCGACGCGAGCCGCCGCGCTCTTGCGACGATCACAAAAACGGGTATGCTCAGCGAGAGCGAATACTCCGGCGCCAAAAAGGTGCTGACCGCTGCCGCAATGACGTACGTAGCCTCTGCACTTACGGCTCTTGTCCAGTTCCTCAGGCTCATTCTGATCGTCTCAGGCAGAAGACGCCGCGACTAAAAAATCCGCCCCGGACAAATTGAGTCCGGGGTTTCGTTCTTGCCGTTATGAAGCTGTCATTCTTGACCGCGCCTGTTATCTGAGCCTGTCTGAATCATAGCCCAGATGCTTGAGAAAGCCGCGGCAGCCCTCTTTGATCTGATCGAAGGCCTCGTCAAAGTTTCCGGAATACCACGGATCTGCGATATCCTCGCCGAGGCTTGTAAATTCCGTTATGAGATGCACCTTGCCCTCAGGATCGTCGCGTATAATGCGGCAGAGGTTGACAAAATTGTACCTCTCCATAATGAAGATGTAGTCGAAGCGGGCGTAGTCCTCCTTTGCAAACTGTCTCGCCGCACGTTTAGAGAAAGGAACGCCCTTCTCACGCAGCTTACGCTTCGCCGGCGGATACATATCGTTTCCGATCTCCTCACGGCTCGTCGCCGAGGACTCAACGAGAAAATCGCCGGAAACGCCGAGCTGTTTTATCATATCCTTAAAAATGAATTCTGCCATAGGAGAGCGGCAGATATTGCCGTGGCAGATGAACATAACTATCATATAATTTTCCTTTCTTAAATTGCTGTAAAATGGCTTTAAAAGCCGCATTATGCGAGGGTGTTGGGGGCTTGTGCCTGCTTTGACAGAATGGAGCGAAAATTACAATTCTTTGCAAAATGGGGCAAATTGCGGAAGTCGTTAGTAGTAGAATAGTAGTAAAATGAGGGGTGAATTACTACTAAGGGCTTAGGAAATTTAGCAAGTAAAATCAGAATTTAGCTTTGTAATTATTGGTGGCTTATTAGATATTACATCAATTATATGATTTTCAGTATATATCCCATAATGCTTTCTGTTTATTTTCAAATCATCAGAATCAAAATCAAAAATCACCTTTTCGTAGTAATCAAGGAAGTTTGATTTTTCAAATATTATCAGATAATTTCCTTTTCTGACTTCATCTTCCTGCCAATATGTGTAACTTTCATTTCTGCATTGATATATGATGTAGCTTTCAAATCTGATCTCATAAAGCCTGTTTGTATCTTCATATATTTGGTACGAGTTAAGCAATATTTTTGAGAGTTCGGGATTATCATTATTTATACCTATATCCAAATCATCAGGTTTTTCTCCTTTTTTCGGCAAGGCAATTACTATAATCAATTCATTATCGGAATTATCACTTATAGAAAGAATGAATGGGGCATTTGAACATTTTTCTGTTATCTCTTTATTTTCTGAGCCAAATTCCAACATCATGCTATACCTCCAATAATTTCTGATTTCCACTATTATACCACAACCCGCACGCCCACGGATACACTTTTTCGCAGTTTCAAAAAGAAAAAGCTCCGCGCCGGGCAGGGCAAATTAAGGAAACCGTTAGCAGTAGACGGGGGCTGTTATCTAAGGCTTTTAAGGTATTCCTTGTGCTCATCCGTTACCCTGTAACTCTCTACTGATGCTTTCATCGTATCTTTTCGCAAGAGCCGTTGCGAAATACCACGCGATCATCATTTTAAGGTAATAGTCGTCACCTTTTTTGCAGGCTGCAAGCTCCAGGTATTCCTCCTTGAAATCCTCGCCGAGAAATTCGTTCATCAGCATACGGATCCCAAACCGAGCGGTATAAACGTGCTGCGACATGATCCATTTTTTTATATAAGGCAAAAGCTCCCGGTGGTTCTTTTTAAACGCTTTCGGAGTTGCCTGATCCGATACAGGCCAGCAGTCAACGTAAGGAAGAAACAGCTCCACGCCTTTAACGCACTCGTCAAAATCCTTGATCTGAGCCAGCACAAAAAAGTGGATCAAATTCTCTTCGTAATATTTATGAGGCAGGTCGGCTAAAAACTCATCTCTGTATTCGCTTGCAAAAACCTCTTTTGCGATTTTTCTGATCTGCGGAGTTCTGACGCCGACAATACTCTCGGGCGGAATATTGGGGACGAGCTTTGCCTGGAATTTTTTATATCCTTCGTCTTTTTCTTCGATAAGTCTGTCAAACAGAGTCATTTTAGTTTACTCCCAATTATTTCGGTTTACACTATTATACCACACTCTGCCGCCTCCGGCTACCCTTTTTCGCAAAATAAAAAAGCCTCGCGCAGGGCTGAGAATTACAGATGTGAGATGAAACAGCTCGTTCAGGGCTTTTGTATTCTTGTATACGCAAAAAAAGCTGTGAATGGTATAACTCTTGCTTTTCAGTGCGTGCTTGTGGTACAATTACAGAGTAAGCCCGGTATTTCTCTGATATACCGCAGTCGTATTTCGCCGGACGAGCAAAGAGTAACGGCAATGCGTCCGGAATAGAGATATTGTAGATCATTAATAATAAATCAGGAGAAAACAAAAATGGAATTGATCCAGAGCTTTTCGGTAGACCACACGCTCATTGTACCCGGTATTTTTACAAGCAGAGTCGATCACTTAGGCGGCTATTCAGTTACTACGTACGATATAAGACTAAAAAGGCCGAACAAGGAGCCTGCCGTTGACGCTGCGGCGATGCATTCGCTCGAACACATCATTGCAACTCATCTTCGCAACGATCCCGACTGGAAGGACGAGGTCATTTACTGGGGACCTATGGGCTGCCTTACGGGCTTTTACCTGATACTCAAGGGCAGCCGAACTCCGAAGGAGATTTTTCAACTCGTATTGACGGCGTTCAAATCGGTAGACGGCGTTCGGGAGGTTCCCGGAACCGCTCCCCAAAACTGCGGCAATTATCATATGCACAACCTTGAGATGGCAAAATGGTACGCTGACGAGTTTGCGGCTTACCTTGAAGCAAATGCTGAAAACAGCGATATTTTTGAGTACCCGAGAACAGAACGCCTCGTAACAGAAAACGGCGTCCGTTTCTACGATTCGTGATCGCCTGATACGCGGTCATGCCGTGATAAGGCTTTGTTTCGAGAACATCGTACCGGCGTTTGCTCTATCGCCTCCGAGCGAGATGTACAGCTGCGCCGGGAACACCGCACAGCTCTTTCAAAATCATTTTACAAATCCTCAAGAACAATATTGCATAATACCATAAAGTGTGGTATAATCGAATCAAAGGTCAAAGTGAATAATAATCATCCAACATAGAACCTGAATATGTTTGCTTTGTATACGAAATAATCTGATCTGGAGGTTTTGTTAATGAAAAAAAAGCGTTTGGTAACAAGAAGTGACTTCGACGGACTTGTATGCGCAATGATGCTGCGCGAACTGGATATTATTGATGAAATAAAATTTGTACACCCCAAGGACGTTCAGGACGGTAAGATCGAGCTGTCAAAGAACGACATCACAACAAATCTGCCGTACGATCCGAGAGTCGGGCTGGCGTTCGATCATCATGAATCGGAGATCGACCGACTCAAGTCGATCGAAGCAGGCGGCGAGCTTGTGATCGAGCCGGACGCCCGCAGCGCCGCGAGGGTAGTTTACAATTACTACGGCGGCAAGGCAAAGCTGCCGCTTATATCAGACGAGATTATGGAGGCTGTTGACAAGGGCGACAGCGCCGACTTCACCGTTGACGAGATACTCAACCCCACGGGCTGGGTGCTGCTTCATTATCTGATGGATCCACGCACAGGTCTCGGCCGTTTCCGTAATTTCCGGATCTCAAACTATGATCTCATGATGCAGCTCATAGGCACGTGTATGGACCACACGATCGACGAGATACTGGAGCTGCCCGACGTCAAGGAGCGCGTAGACCTCTACTTTGAGCAGACGGAGCAGTTCAAGGCGCAGCTTGAGCGCATAGCTCAGATCCACGACAAGGTCGTTGTCCTCGATCTGCGCAACGAGGAGATAATCCACGCCGGCAACCGCTTCATGATCTACGCTATGTATCCCGAAACAGAGATCTCCGTTCACGTAGCATGGGGCTTCAGAAAGCAGAACACGGCTGTAATGATCGGCAAATCTATTGTCAATAAGTCTTCCAAGGTCGATATCGGCGAGCTTTGCCTTAAATACGGCGGCGGCGGTCACCACAACGCCGGCACCTGCCAGCTTGATAACGATAAGGTGGACGCTGCACTTCCTGATATTATCAAGGCTCTCAACGGCTGATCGCCGTAACGGAATGATCCGGATACTGCCGGGTACAGCGGCTTGCGTCGCTGTATCCGGCTTGTTATTTCTCCGGACGCTGAGTCCCGAAAACGGTTCGCGTTATAATTTGCTAAGCCGGACCGATCCCTGCTTTGCCTGCCGGAGATGCAGGCTTTTCTATGCGAAAAAAGGACGTGTGAGCGGAAGCTGCACTGTGTTTTTGAGCGCTGCCGACTGTGTTCTTCGGGCAGATGCTGATCCCGCCGTTGTCAACAGCAATACCGTGTTCAAGCGGCACGAAAAAATCGTCTGATAAGGCGCAGCTGCTTCGGATTTATATATAATATGAAAAACATCAAAAGTGATATTCGACTTTGATTTGGTCAAAATGTATAATTTTTTACACATTTTATTGGCATCGGATAATATTGACTTGACGAACGCCGTTTGGTATAATATTAGCAGGGAGGTGTACAAAATGGATATTATGCCATTTATCTGGATCGCAGTGATCGTTGTTATGGCAATTATCGAGGGCGTTACTGCGCAGCTCGTATCCGTATGGTTTGTTGCAGGCGCGCTTGCGGCTGCGATAGTCAGCTTTTTTACCCCCTCGTTCCCTATACAGCTATTTGTTTTCGTCGGCGTTTCGGTCGTCCTGCTTGCGGCGACAAGGCCGTTCGTCAGAAAGCTGAAAGCGTCAACGAAGGTCGTTCCGACAAATGCAGATCGTTTTATCGGTAAAACGGCTGTTGTCCTTGAAGATATCGAGGACGTCAAGGGCAGCGGTCAGGTCAAGGTCGGAGGCAGCGTATGGTCTGCCAAAACGGCTGCCGGGGTTAAGATCCCAAAGGGTAGCGAGGTTACAGTTAAGGAAATTGTGGGTGTAAAGCTCATCGTTGAACCGAAGGCGTGACCATGAAAGAGAAAAGGAGATGATAACTGTGAATGGTGCAGTTTTTTTCGGAATCATTGTTTTTATCGTGATTATTGTGATTATTTCAAACGTAAAGATCGTCGCGCAGGCTAACGCTTACGTTATCGAGCGTCTGGGTACCTACTACGGAACGTGGTACACAGGCCCTCATGTAAAATGGCCGTTCCTGGACAGGATCGCTAAGAAAGTATCGCTCAAGGAGCAGGTGGCAGATTTCCCGCCCCAGCAGGTTATCACAAAGGATAACGTCGGTATGCAGATAGATACGGTAGTTTATTTCCAGATCACCGACGCCAAGCTGTACACATACGGCGTTGAGAACCCGATCTCCGCTATCGAGAACCTCACAGCTACAACGCTGCGTAATATCGTCGGTGAGCTTGAGCTTGACCACACGCTTTCGTCGCGTGATGTAATCAACTCAAAGATCAGAGTTATTCTCGACGAGGCTACCGACGCATGGGGCATCAAGGTAAACCGTGTAGAACTTAAAAATATCCTTCCTCCGAAGGAGATTCGTGACGCTATGGAGAAGCAGATGAAGGCTGAGCGTGAGCGCCGCGCAAGGATCCTCGACGCAGAAGGTGAGAAGGAGAGCCAGATCCTCGTTGCACAGGGCCACAGAGATGCAGCTATCCTCCAGGCAGACGCCATCAAGGAGTCTAAGATCCGTGAAGCTCAGGGCGAAGCTGAGGCTATCCTAACGGTTCAGCAGGCTTATGCTAATTCCCTCAGAATGTTAAGTGAAGCCAATCCGTCCAATAAGGTCATTGAGCTCAAGAGTCTTGAAGCGCTTCAGAAGGTCGCGGACGGCAAGGCTACAAAGATCATCGTTCCTTCAAATATGCAGGATCTTGCAGGCATCGTTACATCAATCAAGGAGATCGCCAACGTAGATCTGCAAAAACAATGATTCCGAATCAGGATTATATCAGCGCTGCGCTGCCGACGGGCTGTGCGGCGCTGCTTTTTTCTCCTCTTTTTCGCGCTTTTTCAATTTTTTTGGCGCCAGATGTTGACGAAAGCCCAAAACTCTGTTACAATAACAAAGGATTAACAAAAGAATTACAAAGTAGGGGCAGGTGTAACCTTTTGGAAATAAGCCCCGGCAAAGGGATCGTGATCTGACGTATGAAAAAAACACTGTCAATTATGATGGTCTGCGCGCTTCTCGCTTCGGCGGTCTTCTCAGGCTGCAGCACGCAGTTGCCCGGATTTATCGTAAAAAACAATGAGGAGACCTCCGATACGGACAGCTCCGCCCTCGATGACGGCGAGGTGTATTTCCAGTTTTCCGGCAACCCGGAAACGGACGAGGAGGTTTCCGACGAACCGTCAACTTGCCCCCTCGACGATGCAAATATTCAGTCTATCACAAAAAATACGAACGAGGTTATCGCTCAGTATCCCGATTTTTCCGGCACGGTGCTTCTTTCTTCGGGAAACCGGATCATCTACGAGCAGTCCTTCGGAAAGACCGGCGTTAAGAACACGGAGAACGAGAACGACACGATCTATCAGATCGGCTCCGTCACAAAGCAGTTCACCGGCACGGCTGTCATGCAGCTCGTGAACGAAGGAAAGCTCAGCACGAGCGACACGATAGACAAGTATTTCCCCGACTACAAGTACGACTTCATGGACAAGATCACCGTTGAACATCTTCTCGAAATGACGGCGGGCATGGGAGACTATATGCAGCTTATCGAGAACAACGAGGAAACTGTCAAGGAGTACGTGAAGGCCGCGAATAAATCGGACGACGACGCCAAGAAGTTTATCGTCGATACGATCTTCGAGGGCGGCATTTTTACCGATCCCGGCACGACTTACGAATACTCTAATTCGTCGTACTACCTGCTCGGCATTATAATCGAGCAGCTCTCCGGCATGAGCTACCGCGATTACCTGCAAAAGAACTTCTTCGACCGCGCCGGCATGAAAAACACATACTTCGCCGGCGACGGCAAGGACGCCTGCACAGGCTACTCCCCGGCTCAGGAAAAGTATGTCTGCGACAAGGACACAAAGGAGCTTAAAGCCGAGGGCGATTACCCGTACCTCTTTTCGGCAGGCTCCGTCGTTTCAAATGTTGAGGACGTCAACAAATGGCTCACTCTCGTAACGTCCGACGAGATCTTCTCCGCCGACGACAGAAAAACGATCGAAAAATCGCTTATGCACTACAACTACGGCTGGAATACCGCCGACGACCTCTGGCATCACAGCGGAAGAACGTACGCTTACTCGTCGCAGGTCTATGCAGACTACAAGACAGATACGCGAATGGTTATTCTGACGAATGTCGCTTTCTACGGAGATCTCAACGAGATCGGGATAAAGGTCTACCTGCCGCTCGTCAACGCCGCGAAGCAGGCGCGCAAGTAAATAAATCATCCGGCTGCCGCAGTAATTGCGGCAGTTTTTTTGTTTTGAGTGTGATATTTTGCCGCGCTCGTTTGTTTATATAGTGAAAGGCCTTTCAGATCAGGCAAGAGGAGGTGCAGGCTTGGATCCGACAGAATACAGGCGGATAGCCGGGAAATATCTGAATGCGGTCTACCGCTGCGTTTTTGCGTACTGCCGAAGCAGGGAGAACGCCGAGGATGCTACGCAGAACGCATTTGTAAAGCTTTTTGAGACAGACACGGAGTTCACTGACGACGAGCATATAAAACGCTGGCTTATACGCGCGGCGATAAACGAATGTAAAAACGTCTGGAGCTTCATACAGCGCAGGAGTGTCGTGTCACTGGAGGATATCGACGAGGAGCCGTCGTATATGCAGAACCGGGAAAACGAGCTGCTGGAGCTGCTGCTAAAGCTGCCAAAGAATTACAGAGCCGTTCTCCACCTGTATTATTACGAGGGCTTCAGCGTGAAGGAGACGGCGGAGATACTCGGCATCTCGGAGTCCAACGCTCAGAACAGGCTTATGCGGGCAAGACGGAAGCTGGAGGAATTGATCGAAAAGGAGGAATGGTTATGACAAGCGAAAAAAGGATTAAAGAGCTGTACGAGCGCGTGTTCGATACTGTCGAAGCGCCGCCGGAGCTTGCAGAAAAGGTGGATAGCGTTCCTGTAACGTCTTCGCGCACAAAAGCGCACAACGGAAGGAAGGTATACAAGATCGCGGCAGCGCTGGCCGCAGCGGTTATTCTCATAGCGGCAACGGGCGTGGCAGTTTCCGCAAATATAACATACAGGAGCAAATACAGAACGGTATACTTTAACGGCGAAAAGACGGAAGCCCGACTTGGTACGGCAAATCAGCCGGACGGCTATGAGGATAAGGTCTTTCAGATCTCGCTGACGCGCGGCGATAAGATCTATATGATAGAGGTCTATGGTGACTTTGACCCAAAGACAGATACGCTTTACATCGAAGAACGAGACGGCTATGTTGTCGCTTCGACAGAACCCGAACCGCGGCTGAATCTTTACGAGGATATTGACAGATCGACGTATGGGCAGATAATCAATGAATGGGGCAGAGATTGGCTCAGGATATCTATAGGGAGCGCTCATTTCGGCTTTAACCTTGAAGACAGAGATACGTTCACCGTAGCTCCCAACGGCTGCATCGTCCGCGCGAGTTGGTGGCATACATCGGAATTCCCTGAGTATGAGGAAATATGGCGGAATAACTATGATCCTTCACGGATCCCGATTCAGATAGATCCTTACGAAACACCTGATAATGCCGATTGATTTGCAGAAATAACGATAAGGGGTACCGCTGCGTGAAATCGCATTGGTACCCCTCCGTTATTTTTTGAGCGCTTTTCCGGGCTTGTCGCTCTCCTCAAGCCGGGCGCGCAGCTTTCCAATGATCTTTTTCTCAAGCCTGGAGATGTACGACTGCGAAATCCCCAGCAGGTCCGCGACCTCCTTCTGCGTGTGCGCGCCCTTTCCGTTCAGCCCGAAGCGCAGCTCCATGATCTCCCTCTCGCGCTTCGACAGGCTCGATACGGCGCTTCTGAGCATATGACACTCCGCCTGCTGCTCGATCTCCGCGTTGACCGTGTCGCCCTCGCTGCCGAGAATATCGCTCAGCAGCAGCTCGTTGCCGTCCCAGTCCACGTTCAGCGGCTCGTCGATGGAGACCTCGTTGCGAAGCTGTGAGCTTTTTCTCAGGAACATCAGTATTTCGTTTTCGATGCAGCGCGAGGCGTATGTCGCGAGCTTGATGTTTTTCTCCGGGCGGAACGTGTTGACCGCCTTGATAAGCCCTATTGTTCCGATCGAGATCAGATCCTCGATCGACGCCGCGCTCGACTCGAATTTCTTCGCAATATACACGACGAGCCGCAGATTGTGCGTGATAAGCGGCTCACGGGCGGTTTTTCCGTTTCCGTTTTTCTCCTCCTCGGCGATCTTCTCCATGATAGTTCGTTCTGCCTCCTTTGAAAGCGGCGGCGGCAGAGTTTCCGGCCCGTTGATGTAGTAGACCGTCTCATCGGACAGACCTTGCCCCAGTGAGTAAAGAATTGCCCTTATCGACGAGATTATTTTGTTCATTGTATCGTCTCCTTTCGTCAGTCGAGCAGCTCGCACGGCACAAGAGCGCGCAGCCCTCCGAGTATATCCTCCTCGCCGCACAGCGCGATGTATACGCACTTTTGGCACGGCACATCGTTGATAAATACCTCGTCGGCCTTGAAGCACGGGAGTATTCCGCGTCCGCCCACCGACGAAAACGGTACGAAACGTACTCCGCCGACCTCTGTGCGGTAGCGAAGAGTCGTGACCGTTTCGTATTCGATGAGCGCCTGCGGCGTGACAGCTCTTGCAGTCTCCCTCCCGATAACGATCACAGGGCACTGAGAGAACGGCTCGCAAAGTGTGTTTCCGGTGTCTATCCTCGCAGGCACGCGGACGGCGTTTGTGCCGCTCTTTATCGTCAGAATACAGACAGAGCAGTCGCTCTTGTGCCGCCCCGATACCGTCATGAACAGCCTGAAAGCGCCGTAGCATACGACGGTGCTGAGAATCAGCATTACGGGAGATATGTTAAGGTAGACAACGCCGTTGCGAAGGACAAGATCCTTCGGCGTAAAGAGAAACCACATAGCGGCGGCAGAGCCTCCGAAAAAGAACGTCGCCGTCAAAAAAGCTGCAAACAGCTTCAAAAGACGCCGTTTGCCTCTTCTTCCGAACGCCGAGAAAACGGTCGCGGCGCCGATGCAGAGCTTGACCGGCAGACTCAGAAAGAACGGCAGCGGCGGCAGAAGGATCGTGAGCGCTCCGGCAGCGCCGACAGCAGCGCCCAGCAGCAGCCGCCTTACCGTAACGCTCTCGTGCAGGTAAAACGAAGCGGCGCACAGCAGCAGAAAGTTGATGATAAGATTTACGCAAAGCAGGATATCAATGTAGATCGTCTGCAACGTTATCACCTCACGGTCTATTATCGCACGTCAGATCTTAAAATTTTGTCACAATTGTTTCACTGGCTTAATTTTTATTTGCCGCAAAAGAACGCAAAAAGGTATGCGCTGCCGTTTCCGGCGCACAACGGGAAATATTTACGGATCGCGCACGGTGTACTTGTAAGGCGTGGTGTGCATATCCGTTATTTATGTGATATCCTGCTTTACAGTTTTCAAAAATGTAGTAGGATAAAGCCGAAACAAGCGCTCTGCGGTATTGATTTTTTGGCGATCGTGTGATATCATATATACGGCAGCTGCGCACAAAGGCAGACTGACGGCTTTGCGCCGGATCTGCTGTGCATATTCGTCACAATCTCTGTGCGGTGTTGCCGCAAGCTGACAGATACAACCGCGCTCCTGCTCTGCTGACGGCGGAGAGGATCTTTTCCCGCGCTTGTTTTTTACGCTTCGGCTGCGGAAACGCTTCCGGGATATCCGGCGCAAGGGTGCTGTCAGTTCCTTGCTCACGGCTTGCTTTTTATACGAAATGTCAGAAAAAAATCTTGATTTTTTGCTGAAAAAGATGTATAATTACACAAAAGCGGTGAATGAATTATCCCAATCACGAAAGGAGTTTTTATAATGATTTATTCGCACGAAGTAGAAATGATGTGCCCCGTTGCTCAGGGCGTTGCACACGGCGCTGCTCCGATCCCGGAGGAAGCAAAGTGGGTAAAGGCTAAGGAGATCAAGGACATTTCCGGCTTTACTCACGGTATCGGCTGGTGTGCTCCTCAGCAGGGTACATGTAAGCTCACCCTCAACGTCAAGGAAGGTGTTATCCAGGAGGCTCTCGTTGAAACGATCGGCTGCTCCGGTATGACTCATTCCGCAGCTATGGCTGCCGAGATCCTTCCCGGCAGAACGATCCTTGAGGCTCTCAACACCGACCTCGTCTGTGACGCGATCAACACCGCAATGAGAGAGCTTTTCCTCCAGATCGTTTACGGCCGTTCGCAGTCCGCTTTCTCCGAGGGCGGTCTCGTAGTCGGCGCCGGTCTTGAAGACCTCGGCAAGGGCCTTCGTTCCCAGATCGGTACAACGTACGGCACGCTCAAGAAGGGCCCCCGTTACCTCGAGCTTACAGACGGCTACATCACAGGCCTCGCACTCAACGAGGACGACGAGATCATCGGCTACAAGTTCGTAAACTTCGGCAAAATGATGGACTTCATCAAAGCAGGCGACGACGCGAACACAGCCTTTGAGAAGGCACAGGGACAGTACGGCAGAGTTGCAGACGCCGTAAAGATCGTTGATCCGAGAAAAGAGTAAGGGGGACTTGAATTATGGCATTGTTTGAATCTTTCGAGAGACGTGAAAAGCAGATCAATGAAGTGCTCGCAAAGTACGGAATCGGCTCCATCGAGGAGTGCGCTGACATCTGCAAGGCAAAAGGTCTCGATATTTATAAGCTCGTTGAGAGCATCCAGCCCATCTGCTTCGAGAACGCAAAGTGGGCTTACACGGTAGGCTGCGCTATCGCTATCAAGAAGGGCTGCACAAAGGCCGCAGACGCTGCTGCAGCGATCGGTGAAGGTCTCCAGTCCTTCTGTATCCCCGGCTCCGTAGCCGATCAGCGCAAGGTTGGTCTCGGCCACGGCAACCTCGGCAAGATGCTTCTTGAAGAGGACACAGAGTGCTTCGCATTCCTCGCAGGCCACGAGTCCTTCGCGGCTGCAGAGGGCGCTATCGGTATCGCAGAGAAGGCTAAGAAGGTTCGCCAGAAGCCCCTTCGCGTTATCCTCAACGGCCTCGGCAAGGACGCAGCTCAGATCATCGCAAGAATCAACGGCTTCACATACGTTGAGACAGAGATGGACTACGCTACGGGCGAGGTAAAGGAAGTATTCCGCAAGCCTTACTCCGAAGGCCTCCGCGCAAAGGTAAACTGCTACGGCGCCAACGACGTTGTAGAGGGCGTTGCTATCATGTGGAAGGAGAACGTAGACGTATCCATCACTGGTAACTCCACAAACCCGACTCGCTTCCAGCACCCCGTTGCAGGCACATACAAGAAGCAGCGCACGGATGCAGGCAAGAAGTACTTCTCCGTTGCTTCCGGCGGCGGTACGGGACGTACTCTCCACCCGGACAACATGGCTGCAGGTCCCGCTTCCTACGGTATGACTGATACTATGGGCAGAATGCACTCCGACGCTCAGTTCGCAGGTTCGTCCTCCGTTCCGGCTCACGTTGAGATGATGGGCCTTATCGGCATGGGCAACAACCCGATGGTAGGTGCGACGGTTGCTTGTGCAGTTGCAGTTGAAGAGGCTATGAAGTAATAAGCCTCTGCTTATTCAATAAAAAGCAGATTATATCCCTGCCCGGCAAAAGCTCTGAGCGTTTGCCGGGTAGGTTTTCTTATCGTGTCGGGAGGTGTGAAGCAATATGGATATCTGGGAAAGGCTGTATGTAGAGGCTGAGAAAAAATACCGCCCCGAGGAGATATCTCCGTTTATTACGGCGTACCACGTCGTATGCGCTCTTGAAGCGGAGAACGGCGAGATATTCACGGGCTTCTGCATAGAGGGCTGTTCCGGCGTGATGAACCTCTGCGCCGAGCGCGCCGCGGCAGTGAATATGATTTTAAACAGCGGACAGACGGTCATAAAGCGGCTTATAGCTTTTCGGGACAAGGCTCCGAGCGAGTCCGACAGCTCCGCGAGCGGAATGCCCTGCGGCGCCTGCCGGGAATTTTTCATGCAGCTGAGTGAGCAAAACGAGAATATGGAAATAATGGTCGATTTCGCTTCACGAAAAACGGTTACACTTGGCGAGCTGATTCCGGGCTGGTGGGGCAGAGAGCGGTATGAACAGCAGAAAACGGAGAACGAAAAATGAGCTACATCAGCGATATGAGAAAATATATAGGTCACGCCCCGATGCTTACGGCAGGAGCGACCGTCGTCGTTCTGAAGGAGAAAAAGCTGCTTCTTACCCTCCGCTCGGACACGCACACATGGGGGCTTCCCGGCGGAGCGATAGAGCTTGGGGAATCGCTCGAGGAAACGGCTGCAAGAGAGCTTATGGAGGAGACGAACCTCTCGGCGGAGGCGTTCCGCTTTCTAAAGCTCTATTCGGGTAAGGAACTGCATTTCATCTACCCGAACGGCGACGAGCTTTACACCGTCACGGCGCTCTATCTCGCCGAAAACGTCACGGGCGAGCTTCGTGTGAATGACGGTGAGAATACCGATATCGGATATTTTGCCGCGGACGCTCTTCCTGAGCTTGAGCCGCGCGCCGCGATGATAACGGGCTTCATTGCGGAAAACGGGATTTTTTGAAGTATTTATGATACGGAAAAGAAAGAGGTGTTTTATATGGATTGTACATTTGTTACGGATTTGGGAAAATTCAATTACAGAGTCGGCGCGATAATCAAGGACGGAAGCCGCGTGCTTATGGCGAAAAACCCCGAGGAAAAGCGCGAGTTCTATTACTCCGTCGGAGGAAGAGTACATTTCGGTGAGAGCTTGGAGGACGCTGTTCTGCGCGAGGTGAAGGAGGAAACGAACGTCGAATGCGAGATTGACCGCATCGCCTGCCTCCACGAGAATTTTTTCACAGACGACGACGGGATCCCCTTTCACGAGATCTCGGTTTTTTTCTTTATAAAGCCCTGCGAAGCGCTGCGTAATATCAAAAACGGTCACAATACGGAGGGCGGCCCCGGATATGAATACCTTGAGTGGATCGACCTCGATAACTGTCAGGGGAAGACGATTTATCCCGATTTTTACACAACCGAGGATCTCGACACGCTGACGGCAGGTCATTTTGTTACGAAAGAATAAATTGTTAAATTTCTGTAACCCTATTGCATTTTTTCATAACGTATAGTATAATAATCGAGTGTCATTGGGCATATCCGATGGCAGCTATTGCATTACACACATGAACGCGGAAGGCCGGCTTTGGTGCCCGCAGCTGCGAGTTTCCCGGTTTGAGCGTTCGTGGAGGAAAAACCAAGGAGGAATAAAAAATGGCAGTAGTATCAATGAAGCAGCTTCTCGAAGCTGGCGTACACTTTGGTCATCAGACCAGAAGATGGAACCCGAAGATGGCAGAGTACATCTTCACAGAGCGTAACGGCATTTACATCATCGACCTTCAGAAGACGGTCAAGAAGCTCGAAGAGGCTTACAGCTTCGTTCGTGACCTTTCCGCAGAGGGCAAGAGCGTTCTCTTCGTAGGTACAAAGAAGCAGGCTCAGGAGTCCGTTAAGGAAGAGGCTCAGAGAGCAGGCGCTTACTACGTAAACGCAAGATGGCTCGGCGGTATGCTCACAAACTTCACAACTATCCGCCGCAGAATCGCAAGACTCAAGCAGCTTCGCGCAATGGAGGCTGACGGCACGTTTGAGCTCCTTCCGAAGAAGGAAGTAATCGCTCTCCGTCACGAGATCGAGAAGCTCGAGAAGTTCATGGGCGGTATCGAGGACATGGGTGAGATCCCGGGCGCACTCTTCATCGTTGATCCCCGCAAGGAGAGGATCGCCGTTGCAGAGGCTAAGAAGCTCAATATCCCGATCGTTGCTATCGTAGATACAAACTGCGATCCGGACGAGATCGACTACGTTATCCCCGGCAACGACGACGCTATCAGAGCAGTAAAGCTCATCTCCGGCACAATCGCAAACGCTATCATCGAAGGCCACGAAGGTCAGATGGGCGCTGCAGAGGCAGAGGAGAAGGAGAACGAGGAGTAATCCTTGTCACTTTAATATGAATATCAGAGTCGGAGGCTGCTTGCGCTTTGCAGCTTCCGTCTCACGTATATAAAACTTAATACGGAGGTACAGTACAATGGCAGCATTTACAGCAAAAGACGTTATGGATCTCAGAGCCAAGACGGGCTGCGGCATGATGGACTGCAAAAAGGCACTCACAGAGGCTGACGGCGACGTTGACAAGGCTATTGATATACTCAGAGAGCAGGGCCTCGCAAAGGCAGCTAAGAAGGCAGACAGAATCGCGGCAGAGGGCGTTGCATACGCAGTTACAAACGACGACAACACACAGGGCGTTGTTATCGAGGTAAACGCCGAGACAGACTTCGTCGCAAAGAACGCGGAGTTCCAGGCTTTCGTTTCTCAGCTCGCTCAGACTGTTATGGCTCAGAGCCCGGCAGACGTAGATGCTCTCATGGCTTGCAAGGCTGCAGGCTCGGAGATGACTGTTGAGGAGCTTCTCAGAGAGAAGATCCAGACGATCGGCGAGAACATCAAGATCCGCCGTTTTGAGAAGTACGACGTTCCCTGCGTTGCATACGTACACGCAGGCGGCAAGATCGGCGTTCTCGTCGGCTTCGATACGGACGTTGATACAAAGAGGATCCGAAGATGGCTAACAAGCCCGAGCAGGTTCTCGCTAAGATCGTAGAGGGCAAGGTAGGCAAGTTCTACAAGGAGAACTGCCTCGTAGACCAGGAGTTCGTTAAGGACAGCTCCAAGACAGTCGGCTCCTACACAAAGGAGACGGCAAAGGCTCTCGGCGGCAAGATCGAGATCGCTAAGTTCGTTCGCTTTGAGAAGGGTGAAGGCCTTGAGAAGCGCCAGGACGATTTCGCAGCAGAAGTTGCTAATATGGTAAAGTAATTTAGCATAATAATAGCTCATAACGGCAGACTGTACAAAAAATGTGCGGTCTGCCTTTTTGCTTTCTATGAGTTGATGATATATTCTCAGGCCGTTTAACATATGGTCATATTTGCTTGACATCCGGTCGCGATTGCGTTAAAATAGATATGTTAAATTGCTTTTTTGCGCCGCTTTTCGCTGCTGTACACGGTGGTTCAGGCTTACTGAAATATCATGTATGTCAGCGATCTGCAAACGCGGAGCGCATTTTTTGATTTCTTTTTCCAATTCTTTATCGGCGCTGTCGGATACCCATAGGCACCGTTTGCTATGGGCAAACTCTACATTTACGGCTGCCGCACATAGAGCCTTACACGGCTTAGGAGCATTATCCCGGTCATACGCTTTGATCCGCATTTTGCGGCGGACCGGATCCTTGCGTGCGCGCTGTTTGGCACCGGTATTTTTTCGAGAGAGAACAGCTTTTATTACAGGAGGAAATTTGCTAATGAATGCAAACAACAAAAAACAGAATACGACCGGCAAGGCAAAGGCGTACGCAGCTAAAGGCGTCAAGCCGAAGAGCGCAAAGTATTTCAAGCACCATAAGGGCGCGCCCGCTAAGTCAAAGACCAGAACTGCTCAGAAGCAGGAGCAGAAGCCGCCGATCAGGATCATGTTCCTCGGCGGTCTGAACGAGATCGGCAAGAATATCACACTTTTTGAGTGCATGAACGATATATTTATTCTCGACTGCGGTATGGCATTCCCGGACGGAGATCTGCTCGGCGTAGATCTCGTTATCCCCGATTTCTCGTATATCGAAGAAAATGCTGACAGGATCAAGGGCATCGTTATCACGCACGGCCACGAGGATCATATCGGCGGTCTGCCGTTTTTGCTCAGCCGCGTAAAGTTCCCCGTGTACGGCACGCCGCTTACGATCGGACTTATTGAGAATAAGCTCAAGGAATTCAACCTCGACAAGCATGTCAGCCTGAATGTCGTTCACGCCGGCGATACTGTAAAGCTCGGCTGCATGAAGGTGGAGCTTATCCACGTAAACCACTCGATCCCCGATTCCGTAGGCGTTGCGATCCATTCGCCTGCCGGAACGATCGTTCACACCGGAGACTTCAAGATCGACTGTACGCCCGTTGACGGCGGCATGATCGACCTCGCACGCTTCGGCGAGCTTGGCAGCAAGGGCGTTCTTGCGCTTCTTGCCGATTCAACGAACGCCGAGCGTCCCGGCTTCACGCCGACGGAGCAGACTGTCAGGGCGTCTTTCGAGCGCCTCTTTGCGAGAGCAGAGAAGAAGCGCATAATTATCGCGACATTCGCCTCCAATATCAGCCGTATCCAGCAGATAATCTACTGTGCAGAGCAGACGGGGCGCAAGGTCGCGTTCTCCGGACGCTCGATGATAAACTATGTGTCCGTCGCCAAGGAGCTTGGTTATATCCACATTAAGGAAGAGACGGTCATAGATCTCGATATGATCCGCCGGTACTCTCCGGAGCAGATCGTTCTCGTCACGACCGGTACGCAGGGCGAGCCTATGTCGGCTCTCTCTCGTATGGCGTACTCCGATCACCGCAAGGTCGAGGTCGGTTTCGGAGACTTCATCATAATTTCCGCGAATCCGATACCCGGCAACGAGAAGGCTGTCGGCAACGTCGTAAACGAGCTGCTCAAAAAGGGCTGCGAGGTCGTCCACGAGTCGATGTACGAGGTACACGTTTCCGGACACGCCTGCCGCGAGGAGCTAAAGATCCTTCACGGCCTTGTAAAGCCGAAATTCTTTATCCCTGTTCACGGCGAGCAGAAGCACCTGCGAAAGCACGCTGATGTCGCGCTCGAAATGGGCATGGAGCATAAGAATATCTTTATCGGCGATATCGGAAACGTAGTGGAGCTGAATGACTCCTACCTAAAGCAGCTTCCGAGCATCCAGGCAGGCAAGGTTCTCGTAGACGGTCTAGGCGTAGGCGACGTAGGCTCGATTGTCCTGCGCGACAGAAAGCATCTCGGTCAGGACGGTATCCTGATAATTGTCGCGACGCTCGACACGGAGAACGGCAATATCATCTCGGGGCCGGACATCGTTTCGAGAGGCTTCGTGTACGTTCGCGAGTCAGAGGATCTCTTTGATGAGGTCAGATCCAATGTCGACGATATTCTCTACGACTGTGCCTATGAAAATGTACACGACTGGACGACGATCAAGAATCGCGTCAAGGACGGCGTTTCAAAGCTGATCTACGACAGAACTCACCGCAGCCCGATGATCCTTCCGATCATCATGGATGTTTAATGCTGAGCTTCAATTATAATCTTAAACAGACCGAAAGGCTTTCATGTGTTTTATTGAAATTCAGTATAATGAGCACCGTCGTATTATATACTTCTGCCGCGGCTTTCGCAGGCAGAGAGGAGTTGAAGCGATTTGAAAAGACGCTTTTACATTCAGCCGCACTGCCTTGTGTTCTCGGTCGTGCTCGTCGCGCTCGGTCTTACAGCGAAGCGTTATGACCACAATGTCTTCGTTTTCGACATCACCCTTGCGGTGATCTCGGCGGCGTTCTTCATAGCTATGGCTTTTCACTACAAATCGTACGTCCGCCGTGTTGTCAAGTGCGCTGTAAACGGTATGAAGGGCGTCAACCACTCATACCTTGAAAAATTCTCCGTACCTGTCGCCGTTACCGGAAAAAACGGCGATATTCTCTGGTACAACACAAAATTTAAAAACAAGCTCGCAAAGGGCGCCGATATGTCCGGCGACATGATTGCGCCCTTTATAAACAATATAGATATCTCTGTCCTCACAGACGGGGCAGGCGTTGACGTCGAATATGACGGGCGCTACTACACCGTGATCGCGTCCGATGTAGACGACGGCATCGTTTTCTATTATCTCGACGATACCGATTTCAAGCTCACCGCACGCCGCTACGGCGACACACGTCCCGTCGTCGCAACGATCAGTCTTGATAACAGAGACGACTTTGAGCGAAACAGCTCCGACGACGACGTCAATCTCGCGCTCGTTAGAGTTGAGACCGTAATTAAGAAATGGGTTGCTTCCTGCGGCGGCATATACTCAAAAAGCTCGGCAGGAAGGTATAAGGTAGTCATCAACGAGAAGCAGCTTCGCGCGACTATCGACGACAAATTCAGTTTTCTCGACACGATCCGCGGAATAAAGGTCTCGGAAGGCTCGCCCCTCGTGACGACGATATCGCTCGGTATCGGCCGCGGCTCCGACAGTCTCAGCCAGTGTGAGAAATGGTCGCTTGACGCCCTCGATATGGCGTTCGGGCGCGGCGGCGATCAGGCCGTGATCAAAAATGACGAGGATTACGAGTTCTTCGGCGGCGTCGCAAAGGGCGTCGAGAAGCATGAGAAGGTCAAGGCGCGTGTTATCGCGAGATCCCTCACCGAAAAGATCAGGGAGTCCGACAACATTTTAATCATGGGACACCAGACGTCCGACCTCGACGCGGTGGGAGCCGCAGTCGGAATGTGGAGCGTGATCTCAAAGACGTTCACCGATCACAGGACGAAGATAGTCATTAACCAGAAGACGACGCTTACAGGTCTGTTCATTAACAGACTGAATGAAAACGGCTACAAAAACGTCTTCATCGAGCCGGAGGAGGCTCGCAAATTAGTAAACGACAAAACGATGCTCGTTATCGTGGATACACATTCGCCTACGTTTGTTGAGGATCCGGAGCTGTACGAGATGTGTAAAAACATCGTAGTTATAGATCACCACAGAATGATGGTCAATCACATCGCGAACGCCTGCGTATTCTTCCATGAGCCGTTTGCGTCGTCTGCCTGCGAGATGGTAACGCAACTCGCGCAGTACATCAACGCCGACGCGCTGAACAGCTACGAGGCGGAGGCTCTTCTTGCCGGGATTATGCTCGATACAAAGAATTTTGTTCTGAGAACCGGCGTCAATACTTTTGAGGCGGCGGCATTCCTGAAGCGCAAGGGCGCCGACACGGTCGAGGTCAAGAGACTTTTCTCTGACTCGATCGTTACATACAGGATCAAATCAAAGCTCGTCGCCGAGGCGAAAACGTACCGCAGCAGCGCTATCGCCGTTGCAACAGACGATATGAACAAGCAGAGCAACATCAGGCTCACGGCGGCTCAGGCGGCAGACGAGCTGCTCAGCATCAAGGATATACAATCATCGTACGTGATCTACCGCTCTGTCGGCGGCACGTGCATTTCCGCAAGGTCGCTCGGCGACCTGAACGTCCAGCTCGTAATGGAGCATCTGGGCGGCGGCGGTCATCAGACGATGGCGGGCGCCTGCCTCGGCGATATTGAGCCGGAGCAAGCGAAGAAAAAGCTGATTGAAGCGATAGACCTGCTTGCCGATAAGGCTTCGGACAGCACGTCTTCGATCAAAAGGAGGAACATACAGTGAAGGTAGTATTATTACAGGACGTAAAAGGCTCAGGAAAAAAAGGTGAGCTTGTAAACGTCAGCGACGGTTACGCGAGAAATTTTCTTCTCCCGAGGAAGCTCGCCAAGGAAGCTAACGCCCAGGCGATGAACGAGCTGAAAAACGCAGCCGATTCAAAGCAGTTCAAGATCGACACGCAGATCGCCGAGGCGAAGAAGGCGAAGGAGCAGCTTGAAGCCAAGACGATCGTGATCCACGCGAAGTCCGGCAAGGAAGGAAAGCTATTCGGCTCGATAACCGCGAAGGAGATCGCAAACGAGATCAAGCAGCGCTATAACATCGTTGTAGACAAGAGAAAGATCTCGATCACCGGAGAGATCAAGCAGTACGGCACGTATGACAGCGAGGTAAAGCTGTACAACGGTATCACAGCAAAGATATTCGTTCAGGTCTGCGAATAATCTGCTGTCAAATTCGGCAAAGGAGGGAATGTCATGGCAGAGGAATATGAAGGCGGAGCTTACGCTTCAATGAAGCTCCCGTACAGCCCCGAATCTGAGCAGGCGCTTCTCGGCGCGATCGTCCTCGATCCGGAGTGTATGGCGAAGGTCGTCGTGACGCTCCCTAAGCCGGATTACTTTTATCTTGAGATACACCGCGTTATTTACCGCGTCATGCTGGATCTTTTCACAGCCGGAAAGGCGATCGACTTCCAGACGGTCATGGAGGCTCTGCGTCACGATCCGGGCTTCGACGAGGCGACAAACAAGACGTACTTCATTGAGATAGTACAGTCTGCGATATCGTCGCACAACGTCATGGACTACGTCGAGCATATCCGCGAGGCTTACGACAAGAGAATGCTTGTCGCGGCTTCAAAGAAGACGATCGAGGATGCCCTCGAAAACATCGTTGACGCGGACGACCTGATCGACGCGGCGGAGCAGCGAATATTTGATATCCGGCAGGGGAAGGATATTCAGGGACTTGTTCACATTTCAACTGTTATCCAGGAGACGTACGACAGACTCGACGCCCTGAATTCTGCCGACAACGACGATCTGAAGCCGATTTCGACCGGCATTTCTACACTCGATCATTATATCACCGGTCTCAACAAATCCGACCTTATACTTCTTGCGGCGCGCCCCGGTATGGGAAAGACGGCATTTGCGCTCAACATAGCGAGCCACGTAGCCGTCAAGCTGCACAAGAGAGTGGCTTTCTTTTCTCTCGAGATGTCGAAGGAACAGCTTTCATCAAGAATGCTCGCCTCGCTCGGCCCGATAGAAAGCCAGAAAATCAAGCTGGGCAAGATGTCGGACGACGAATGGAGCAAGCTCATAACGGCAGGCGACGTCCTTTCCCACTCCGATTTTTACCTCGACGATACGCCGAGTATCACCGTTCCTGCGATGAAGGCGAAGCTCAGACGTCTGAAAAACGTCCAGCTCGTCGTTATCGACTACCTGCAGCTCCTCCAGAGCGGACGCAGGATAGATAACAAGGTGCAGGAGGTCTCCGACATCACGCGAAATCTGAAAATACTTGCGAAGGAGCTTAATGTTCCGGTTATCACGCTCTCGCAGCTCTCCCGTGAGAGCGAGAAGCGCGCCGACCACCGCCCTCTGCTGTCCGATATGAGAGACTCCGGCTCGATCGAGCAGGACGCCGATATCGTGCTTTTCCTTTACAGAAAGGGCTATTATAACGACGGCGAGGAAAGCTCCGAGGACGAGGACAGAGACTCCGGTGAGTGCATCGTAGCTAAGAACCGTCACGGAGAGATTGGAACAGTTCCGCTCCACTGGTCGGGCGAGCTGATGCGCTTTACAGCGAGGGACACGTGATATGAACGGCTCCTTTGAAGAAAAGGTTTTTCAGACTATGAAGACCTATCGTATGCTCGACGGCGTGCGGCTCGTGACCGTCGCGCTTTCGGGTGGAGCAGACTCAATGAGCCTGCTTCATTTTCTTGCGTCAAATTCCGCCGACCTCGGCATATTTGTCGAGGCGGCTCACCTGAATCATCATCTTCGCGGCGAGGAATCGAACAGAGACGAGGAATTCGTTGTGAATGAATGCAAGCGCCTTGGCGTAAAACTGCACATAAAGCAGGCCGATATAGCCGGGCTTGCGGCGCGGCAAAGGTGCGGAGCCGAGGAATGCGGCAGGCGCGAGCGCTACGCCTTCTTTTCAACGCTCAGACGTGAGGGCGGCGTCACCGCTACGGCACATTCGGCTTCCGACAACGCCGAAACGGTGCTTTTCAATATAATTAGAGGCTGCGGAACGGACGGCCTTTCCGGGATACCTCCGGTTCGCCCCGGGATAATCAGACCTCTGATACGCTGTACCCGTGAGGAGATAGAGTCTTACTGCCGCGAAAACGGGGTACCCTTCGTCACGGACAGCACAAATCTTTCTGATGAATATTCACGCAACAGGCTGCGTCTCAATGTGATCCCTCAGCTAAAGAGGATCAACCCCTCCGCTGTTGACGCGATCAACCGTTTGTCTGCGATCGCAGCGTCCGACAGTGCGCTTATTGCGTCGTTCGTGCAGAGCGAGCTTGAACGCTGCGCCGTTCCAAAGGGGCTTGTTATCTCAAAGCTGAGACTCTGCGACAGCCGGCTTCTTCCGCATATGATCAAAGAGACAGCGGTGCGCTCCTTTGGAATTATCCCCGAAAAGCGGCATATCGACATGATATGTGACATCGCGCTGTGCGGCAGCGGCGCCGTGGAGATCAGGGCAGGAAGGAGAGTCCGCGCCGAAAGCGGCATTCTGCTCTTTGAGGATATCCGCTGCAATGCACAACAGAAGCGCGCGCCGTTTAGTTCGGTCGCATTTTCGCCGGGGCTTGAAATGGAAATCAACGGAAAAATGCTTTTCATTTCCGAAAAAAAAGAGCAGAATCCGGCAGAACTTGATAATGTTCACAAAAAATTATTAATTGATCGTCTTTCATGTGGTATAATATCATGTGATACGAAAATAAGGACGCGGCAAAGCGGCGATATTTTCAGTCCGCTCGGCAGAGGCTGTACAAAGACGGTGAAGAAGCTGTTCAGTGAAATGAAGCTCTCCGCAGATGACCGCGAGACAAGGCTGCTTATCGCAAACGGCAGCCGTGTGTTATGGATAGAGGGTATCGGCGTGTCAGAAGACGCGGCCGTACTTCAAAACAGCTCGAAATACTACTATGAAGTAAAGGTCGGTGTGTAATTCATGACAGATGTTGTTGAAAAGGTTTTGATCAGTGAAGAAGAGATCGCAGCGTGTGTTGACAGGCTTGCGTCGGAGATCAACCGCGACTACGAAGGCAAGGAGATTATTCTTGTCGGTTTGCTGAAGGGCAGCTTCGTTTTTATGGGCGACCTTATGCGTAAGCTGTCGATGCCGGTCAGCATTGACTTCATGATCGTGTCCAGCTACGGCGGAAGGACAGTTTCAAGCGGCGAGGTCAATATGAAGAAGGATATCGGCGAAAGTATTGAGGGAAAGCACGTAATTATCGTGGAGGATATTATTGACAGCGGCATCACGCTCAGCGCCGTCATGGAGATCCTCAGGGGGCGCAATCCTGCTTCGCTCCGGCTCTGCGCGTTTCTCAGCAAGCCGGCAAGGCGAGTAAAGGAAGTGCAGATCGACTACCTCGGCATAGAGATCCCCGACGCCTTTGTGATTGGCTACGGCCTCGATTACGATGAGAAATACCGTAATATCCCGTGCGTAGGTATCCTGAACCCGAAGTACATAAACGAATGATTCGTACATACATAATTCAGAGGAGTGAATCTTTACTTGGATAATAAGAACGGTTTGAAGAATTGGAAAAGTCTCGTACTGTGGATCGTCTTCCCGATCCTGATCCTGCTGCTCGCTGCATTCATCGCGTGGCAGACGCCGAAGGACGACCACAAGTATTCCGAGATAATAGGTATGTTCAGTGAAGGGCAGGTCGAGAGCTTCGAGCTGAAGGCCGAGAGCGGAGAGCTGAAGATCAAGCTCAAAAATGATTCCGAGCCTGTCGTATACTCTCTTGCGTACCCGCAGCGTTTCCTGGACGACGTATCCGACTACGTCAAGGATCCAAAGAGCAATATCAAGTATGATATCAAGCGGTCGATCGACAGCGCAGTGCTGTGGTCGATAATACCGAATATCGGTCTGATAATATTCATCATAGTCATATGGGTATTTATCATGCGCCGTATGTCCGGCGGTCTGGGCGGAGACAAAACTCTCAGCTTCGGCAAGGCAAAGATCAAAAACTCCAATGATGAAGAAAAGCGAAACGTCTTTGACGACGTGGCGGGCGCGGACGAGGAAAAGGAAGAGCTTCAGGAGATCGTCGAATTCCTCAAAAACCCCGAAAAGTTCAATACGCTCGGCGCAAGGATCCCGAAGGGCGTTCTTCTCATGGGCCCTCCGGGAACGGGTAAAACGCTTCTTGCGAGAGCTGTTGCAGGCGAAGCAGGCGTACCGTTCTTCTCTATCTCCGGTTCCGATTTCGTCGAGATGTTCGTCGGCGTCGGCGCTTCGAGAGTAAGAGACCTCTTCGAGCAGGCAAAGAAGAACGCGCCCTGTATCATTTTCATAGACGAGATCGATTCCGTCGGCCGCCAGAGAGGAACAGGTCTCGGCGGCGGTCACGATGAGCGCGAGCAGACGCTTAACCAGCTCCTCGTTGAGATGGACGGCTTCGACGCCAATATCGGCGTTATCATGATCGCAGCTACGAACCGTCCCGATATCCTCGATCCGGCGCTGCTGCGTCCCGGCAGATTTGACAGACAGGTCGTCATGGCTCAGCCGACGATCAACGGCAGAGAGGAGATCCTCGCGATCCATGCGAAGAATAAGCCTCTCGGTCCCGACGTTGATCTCAAGGTCATTGCTGCGCAGACGGCAGGCTTTACGGGCGCTGACCTCGAAAATATCCTGAACGAAGCAGCTCTTCTCGCCGCAAGACGCGACAAGAAGGCGATCACGATGGACGAGATTGAGGAAGCGACGATCAAGGTCGTTGTCGGTACTGAGAAGCGCTCCAAGGTTATGACGGAGAAGAACAAGAAGATCACAGCGTACCACGAGACAGGTCATGCGATCGCGCACTATTTCTGCGAAACGCAGGACGACGTTCATCAGATATCCATCATTCCCAGAGGCTTTGCGGGCGGTTACACAATGTCGCTCCCGAGCGAGGATAAGATGTACAGCTCTCTCAACGAGATGAAGGAGGAGATCGTTGTTCTGCTCGGCGGACGTGTTGCCGAAGCGCTCATATTCAGCGACATCACGACAGGCGCTTCCAATGACATCGAGAGAGCCACCGATATCGCGCGCTCTATGGTCACGAAGTACGGCATGAGTGAAAAGCTCGGTCCGATCGCCTTCGGCAAGAGCAACGACGAGGTCTTTATCGGACGTGATATGGGCCACGTTAAGAATTATTCCGAGAAGATAGCCTCCGAGATCGACGACGAGATCTACGACATCGTCAAGGAGGGCTACGATACCGTAACAAAGATCCTCACCGAGCATATGGATAAGCTCCATGAGGTAGCTAAGGTTCTTCTTGAAAAGGAGAAGATAGACGGCGACGAGTTCACGGCTATCATGAAGGGTATCCCTTACGTTCCTCCGAAGAAGTCTTCGGCAAAGCTCGAAAAGACGGAATCCGGTAAGGTTGACCTTGAAAAAGCTGACGGGGACGAGCCGAAGGAGAAGGAAGAGCATCAGGCAGAGAAAAAGGTAAAGAAGCCTTCCGAAGAAAAAAAGGCAAAGAAGCCGTCTGATGACAAGAAGGTTTCCGAGAAGCCGAAGAAATCCTTACTCGGCAAGGATAAGAAGCCTGCAAAGTCTGATAACAAGACGGATAAGAAGTAACAACAGCGAAAGCAGCGCTGCTTTCGTAAATGCTGCATCCGGGGTATACCCGGGTGCAGTCTTTGTATTTATTGTAACGGGAGAGTGGAGATAAGTGTCCGAGAAAAACATAGTTGTAAAGGGTGCCCGAGAGCACAATCTCAAGAATATAGATGTAACGATACCGCGCGATAAGCTCGTAGTCATTACGGGACTATCCGGCTCCGGAAAATCGTCGCTTGCTTTCGATACGATCTACGCCGAGGGGCGCCGCCGCTACGTCGAGTCGCTTTCGTCATACGCGAGAATGTTCCTCGGTCAGGTCGATAAGCCTGACGTTGACAGCATCGACGGCCTTTCCCCGGCGATCTCTATCGACCAGAAAACAACGTCGCAGAACCCTCGTTCTACCGTCGGTACAGTAACGGAGATCTACGATTACCTCCGTCTTCTTTATGCGCGCATAGGCACGCCGCATTGTCCCGTCTGCGGAAGGGCGATCGAGCAGCAGAGCATAGATCAGATCGTTGATCAGGTGCTTGAATTTGAGGAGGGTACGAAGCTGCTGATCCTCGCTCCGATCGTAAAGGCAAAGAAGGGCGAGCACGCGAAGATCTTTGAAAAAGCCCGTAAGGACGGCTACACAAGAGTCCGCGTGGACGGCGAAATCTATACTCTCGACGAAGAGATCACGCTTGAAAAAAATAAGAAGCACACGATCGAGATCGTCGTTGACAGGCTTGTCATAAAACCGTCAATACGCAGCCGCCTTGCCGATTCGATCGAAACTGCCTCGAAGCTCGCCGACGGTATAACTGTCGTAAACGTGATAGGGGACAAGGACTACATCTTCTCGCAGAAGTACGCCTGCCCTATACACGGCGGCAGCATGGACGAGCTTTCACCGCGTATGTTTTCCTTTAATAATCCTGCCGGCGCGTGTCCTAAGTGTACCGGTCTCGGCGTGTTTATGAAGATCGACGAAGCGCTCATAATCCCGGACAGCACAAAGTCGATACGTCAAGGCGGCATCAAGGCGTCCGGCTGGGCGATGGAAGGCTCCACGATCGCACTGATGTATATGGAGAGCCTCTCCGAAAAGTACGGCTTTTCCCTCGATACGCCGATCTGCGAGCTTCCGAAGGACGTTATCCATAAGGTGCTATACGGCACGGGCACCGAGCGGCTTAAACTGGTGCGCCGCAGCGAATACGGGAGCGGCACGTATGAAACGACCTTTGAGGGTATCGTTAATAACCTTGAGCGCCGGTTCCGTGAAACGAAGAGTGCGTGGATAAAAGAGGAGATCGAGTCGTATATGAGCTCGATTCCATGCGACGAGTGCGCAGGCAAACGTCTTTCGAGGGAGAGCCTGTCCGTGACGGTCGGAGGTATAAATATCAGCGAATTCTGTGATTTCTCGATTGTCGAGGCTCTGAATTTTCTCGACGAGCTTGAACTCTCCGAGCGTGGCGTCCGGCACGCTGTCCGGCGGCGAAAGCCAGCGTATCCGCCTCGCGACGCAGATCGGCTCGTCTCTAATGGGAGTCCTGTATATTCTTGATGAGCCGAGCATAGGGCTTCATCAGAGCGACAACGAGAAGCTGATCGGTACGCTCAAGCACCTTCGCGACCTCGGAAATACGGTAATCGTCGTCGAGCACGACGAGGAAACGATGTACGCCGCCGATTATATTGTAGATATCGGTCCCGGCGCAGGCGTTCACGGCGGCGAGCTTGTTTGCAGCGGCAGCGTGAGCAGGATAAAGGCTTGCAAAAGCTCTGTGACGGGGCAGTACCTCTCTCACCGCAAATTTGTTCCTATCCCGGAAACACGCAGAACGGGCAGCGGCAATTATCTCACCGTCCGCGGAGCGCGTGAAAACAACCTGAAAGGGGTAGACGTTTCGATACCTCTCGGTACGTTTGTCTGCGTTACCGGAGTATCCGGCTCGGGCAAATCGTCGCTCGTCAATGAAATTCTCTACAATTACCTCGCGCGCGAGCTGAATAGAGCAAAAACACGTCCCGGTCTGCACGATTCTGTCGAGGGAACCGAGTACCTCGATAAGGTGATTAATATAGATCAGTCTCCGATCGGGCGCACGCCGCGCTCAAATCCCGCGACATACACCGGCGTATTTACCGATATCCGGGAGCTTTTCGCCTCTACGAATGACGCAAAGATCCGCGGCTACAATGCAGGACGCTTTTCTTTCAACGTCCGCGGCGGCCGCTGCGAATCGTGCGAGGGTGACGGAATTCTCAAAATTGAAATGCACTTTCTGCCGGACGTGTACGTTCCTTGCGAGATCTGCAAGGGTAAGCGCTATAACCACGAGACGCTTGAGGTGCGGTACAAGGGGAAGAATATTTACGACGTTCTCGAAATGACAGTGGACGAGGCGATGGACTTCTTCAAGAATGTTCCGAAGATCTTCCGCAAGATCAGCACACTCAAGCAAGTCGGTCTGGGGTATATCAAGCTCGGTCAGCCTGCGACGACGCTCTCCGGCGGTGAGGCGCAGCGCGTCAAGCTCGCAACGGAGCTTTCAAAGCGCTCCACCGGCCGCACCATCTATATTCTTGACGAGCCGACGACCGGACTTCACATTGCCGACGTTCACGTCCTGATCGACGTACTGCAGCAGCTCGTCGAGGGCGGAAATACGGTCGTCACGATCGAGCACAACATGGATTTCATCAAAACTGCTGATTATATAATCGACCTTGGTCCCGAGGGCGGCAGCGGAGGCGGTACCGTCGTAGCAGCAGGAACGCCCGAGGAGGTCGCCGAGTGCGAAAGCTCTTATACGGGCGTATATCTCAAACGCCTTTTTGAGAGCGGAAACGGCCGATAATCATTTACCATTTTTCGGAGGGAGGCGAAAAAATGTCATTCGTCCATCTTCATCTTCACAGCGAGTACAGCCTGCTTGACGGCGCGTGCCGTTTGAAGGATCTTGTGCGCTCCGTAAAGGAAAAGGGGCAGACGGCCGTCGCCGTGACCGATCACGGCAATATGTACGCAGCGATCGAATTCTACCTTGAAGCGAAGTCGCAGGGGATCAAGCCGATCATCGGCTGCGAGGCGTACGTCGCGAACAGAACGCTCCACGATAAAACACCGGAGCTTGACAGCAAGCCCTTTCACCTGATCCTGCTGTGCAAAAATATGCAGGGCTACCGCAACCTTGCGAAAATGATATCGCTCGCGTGGATAGAGGGCTTTTACAGAAAACCGCGCATCGACGATGAGCTTCTTGAAAAATACCACGAGGGGCTTATATGCCTTTCGGCGTGTCTCGCAGGTGAGATCCCTCGTCTGATAACGTCCGGCGACCTTGAGGGAGCGTACGAAAAGGCGCGATATTATAAGCAGCTTTTCGGCGACGGGAATTTCTATCTGGAGCTGCAGGATCACTCCATTCCGGAGCAAAAGCTCGTAGCAAAAGAGCTTATCCGAATGAGCCGCGAGCTTGATATCCCTCTCGCTGCCACAAATGATTGTCATTACGTCGAAAAAGCCGACGCCTCAACGCACGAGATCCTGCTCTGCATTCAGACAGGTCACACGCTAAACGATCCCGACCGTATGCGCTTCGATACGCAGGAATTCTATATAAAAACAGAGGACGAAATGCGGGAGCTTTTTACCGATGTGCCCGAGGCGATCGAAAACACGCAGAAGATCGCCGACCGCTGCAGCGTCGAGTTTGAGTTCGGAAAAACGAAGCTGCCTCATTTCGAGGTGCCGGGCGGTGAGGATCATTTCGAGTATTTCCGCCGCCGTTGCTACGAGGGCTTGAAGGCGCGCTACGGCGACGATCCGGACAAGGCTCTCACGGACAGGCTTGAATATGAGCTTGACGTCGTCAATAAAATGGGCTACGTTGACTACTACCTGATAGTTCACGATTTCATAGATTACGCAAGATCTCAGGGGATACCGGTCGGCCCCGGCAGAGGATCAGGCGCCGGAAGTCTTGCGGCGTACTGCATCGGCATAACTAACGTCGATCCGATCCGCTACAACCTGATCTTCGAGCGCTTTCTCAACCCCGAGCGCGTCAGTATGCCCGATTTTGACGTCGATTTCTGCAAGCGCCGCCGTCAGGAGGTTATCGAGTACGTAAACCGCAAGTACGGCAGAGACCACGTCGCTCAGATCGTCTCCTTCGGAACGATGGCCGCGCGCGCTTCCGTACGCGACGTCGGCAGGGCGCTCGATGTGCCTCTTTCCGTCGTCGATTCCGTTGCAAAGCTGATCCCCTCGTCGCCCAATATGACGATTGACACGGCGCTCTCCATATCAAAGGAGCTGATGGAGCGCTACAACACTGATCCCGAGATAAAGCGTCTTATAGATGTCGCGAAAAAGGTTGAGGGAATGCCCCGCAACACCACGACGCACGCTGCCGGAGTCGTCATTACCCGCGATCCCGTAGACACATACGTTCCGCTTGCGAAGAATGACGATACCGTCGTTACACAGTACACAATGACGCGCCTTGAACAGCTCGGTCTGCTGAAAATGGACTTCCTCGGTCTGAGAAACTTAACTGTTCTCAACGATGCGCGTCTGATGATCCTGAAGGACGATCCTGCGTTTTCGGAGGACAGTATCCGCTTCGACGATCAGGACGTCTTCAATATGCTTTCAAAAGGGTACACGGACGGCGTTTTCCAGTTTGAATCTATGGGTATGCGAAGCGTGATCATGCAGCTGAAGCCCGACAGTCTGGAGGATCTCATTGCCGTTATCTCACTCTACCGCCCCGGTCCTATGGATTCGATACCGCGCTATATCGAGAATCGTCACCACCCGGAGCGCGTAACGTACAAGCACCCTCTGCTAAAGGATATCCTCAACGTCACGTACGGCTGTATCGTTTATCAGGAGCAGGTAATGCAGATATTCCGCGTTCTTGCCGGATATTCGTTCGGTCGCGCAGATATCGTGCGCCGCGCAATGTCGAAGAAGAAAAAGGACGTCATGGAAAACGAGCGCAGGATATTCATCTACGGACTTGAAAGCGAGGACGGCACCGTCGAGGTCGAGGGCTGTGTCCGCCGCGGAGTCAGTGAGAAGATCGCAGAGGAGATATTCTCCGAAATGGAGAGCTTCGCGTCGTACGCCTTCAATAAATCGCACGCGGCCGCATACGCGACTGTCGCATATTTAACGGCATGGTACAAGTATCATTACCCGAAGCAATACATGGCGGCGCTCATGACGAGCCTTCTTGACGACCACGGCTCGCTTGCGCCGTATATCGACGAATGCAGGCGGCTCGGTATCCGCGTCCTTCCGCCTCACGTGAATTACAGTGACTTCGGCTTTACCGTCAGCTCGGACAGCATATTCTTCGGGCTTATGGCGATAAAAAACCTCGGCTCTCTACTTACGAAGGAGATCGTCGCGGAGCGCGAAAAAAACGGTGAATACAAGAGCTTTACGAGCTTCTGCACAAGGCTTGCCGGAAAGCGCCTCAACTCTCAGGGCGTGGACAGCCTGATAAAAGCCGGCGCGCTCGACGGTCTCGGTGCGAACAGACGTCAGCTCATGATGTCCTCAAAGCAGATCATAGAAGCAGTCGAGGCGGAGCGCAGGCGTAACGTCGAGGGGCAGCTTTCGCTGTTTGGAGACGATGATCAGCAGGAGTCCGTTCTGTTTTCGATCCCCGAAATGCCGGAGTTTTCGCAGCGCGATCTTCTCGCTCTCGAAAAGGACGTCATAGGGATATACCTTTCCGGGCATCCGCTATCAGAGCATCAGGATTATATAGAATATGCGAAGCCCGATAAGCTCGCTGACGTGATCGGCGCCCCCGAAAGGTACGACGGAAAGCTGATACACCTTGTCGCAATGATAGATATGGTCAGAACGAGGACGACTAAGAAAAATCTGCTCATGGCATTCGTGCAGATTGAGGATCTCACCGGCAGCGCGGAAATGATCGTTTTTCCGAAGACCTACGGTGAATACGGCAATATTATCTTCGAGGGAAACGCCGTTGAGCTTTTCGCAAGACTCGGTGACGGCGACGACGAGGTAAGGCTCTTCTGCGAGCGTGTCCGCACCATTCCCAAAACGGGGCAGAAACCATCGCCGTCCGGCGCCGAAAGAAATTCGGACAGCCGGCGCGCAAAAACGGTCTATACGCCGTCCATGAGGCTTTTTCTCAAGCTGCCGTCGGAGAATTCACCGGAATGCGATTATGCGAAGAAGCTGCTTGCCGTCTTTGACGGAAAAAGCCCCGTGTCGCTTTATTTTGTTGATGAAAAGCGCTACGATCACCTTCCGCCGTCAAAAAGCACAGACCTCAACGACGTCATGGTGAACGAGCTAAAGCGTGTTCTCGGCGATGATTCCGTCGTTGTAAAATAAGTACGGATTTTTACGTTTTTATGAAATTACGGTTGAATAAAACGCCGCAAGATGATACAATATAACAAGCTGTTGTATTACCCGTCACTCATCTGTTGGCGGGTAATACTGATGTTCGCCGGTAAGCGGCAAGCCGTGCCGTGACGGACACCGAAAAAAGAAAGGGGTATTTTTTAACCATGAAGGAAACAAGAAGCTCGTTCTCCAGCTCGCTCGGCTTTGTCCTTGCTGCTGCGGGAAGCGCGGTTGGACTCGGAAACATCTGGCGTTTCCCGTATCTTGCCGCGAAGGACGGGGGAGGGATATTCCTCGTCGTATACTTTGCGCTGGCGCTGACGTTCGGCTTTACGCTGCTCGTCTCGGAGGTAGCGATCGGCAGAAAGACAAAGCAAAGCGCGCTTACCGCGTACGGCGTGCTGAACAAGAAATCAAAGTGGATCGGCGTTTTCGCAAGCGTAGTTCCGTTTATGATCCTTCCGTATTACTGTATCATCGGCGGCTGGGTGCTGAAATACTTTATCGCTTTTCTCACGGGAGACGGAGCAAATACAGCCTCCGACGGTTATTTCACCGGCTTCATAACAGGCACGTGGCAGCCGATCGTATTCGACGTGATCTTCCTTCTGGCGGTAGCGTTCATCATATACAGAGGCGTAAACAAGGGCATCGAGTCGATCTCAAAGGTGCTGATGCCGGTGCTGCTCGTCTTCGTTGTAGCGATCGCCGTATTTTCTCTTACGATCAAGGGCAGCGAGGGCAGAACGGGACTTGACGGCCTGAAGATCTACCTTATCCCGAGCATAGAGGGCAAAACGCCCCACGATCTTTTCATCGTCGTTCTCGACGCGATGGGGCAGCTTTTTTACAGCATCAGCGTCGCAATGGGCATCATGGTAACGTACGGCTCATATTTCAAGGACGACAGCAACCTGATGAAATCGGTCAACCAGATTGAGATCTTCGATACAGCCGTTGCGTTTCTCGCAGGCGTCATGATAATTCCTGCTGTGTTCGTCTTCCTCGGCGCCGAGGGCATGGAAAGCTCCGGCCCCGGACTTATGTTCATTGCACTCACAAAGGTTTTCGCGCAGATGGGCTTTATCGGCAATATCGTCGGCTGCATCTTCTTCTTTATGGTGCTGCTCGCTGCGCTCACGAGCGCAATGTCTGTGCTTGAGACCGTCGTTGCGTCGCTGATGGATTCCTTCGGCTGGTCGCGCAGCAAGGCGACTGTCATTGAAACCTCGGCAGCGCTTGTTATCGGCATCATTATCTGTATGGGCTACAATGTTCTCTATTTCGAGCTTCCTCTCCCGAACGGCGCCGTTGCACAGATCCTCGATATTATGGACTACATCAGCAATAACATACTCATGCCCGTAGTCGCGATCGGAACCTGCGTTCTGATCGGATGGATCGTCAAGCCTGAAACGGTTATTGATGAAGCGACGAAAAACGGCGAGAAATTCGGCAGAAAGCCACTCTATATCGCAATGATCAAATATATCGCGCCGGTGCTTCTGTTCATTCTTCTGCTCGGCTCTCTCGGTATTATCAAATGATGAAAAGGTCTTCATTTCTTCGCGGCGCCGTTGCCGGAATACCGATCGCGCTCGGATATCTTTCGGTGTCCTTTGCGTTCGGCATCACTGCGGTGCGCGCCGGGCTTACATATTTTCAGGCAGCGATGATCTCCCTTACAAATCTAACGTCCGCCGGACAGGTTGCCGGGGTTGAGGTCATAGCGGCGAGCGGCTCCCTGCTTGAAATGGCAGCGGTGCAGCTTACGATCAACCTGCGCTACGCTCTGATGGGGATATCGCTGTCGCAGAATCTCGATCCCCGTTTCACGCTGCCGCATCGCCTCATAGCTGCCTACGGGATAACGGACGAGATATTCGCAGTCTGTTCCACCAACGAAGAGCCGATAACGCCGGCTTATATGTACGGCATAACGGCGATCGCCACGCTCGGCTGGGTGAGCGGAACATTTATCGGCGGATTTGCCGGACAGGCGCTCCCGGCAGCCGTTACGGCGGCGCTCGGAATAGTGATCTACGGAATGTTCATCGCGATCATCGTTCCCCCGGCGGCTAAGCACAGGAGCATTCTCTTTACCGTACTCCTCGCCGCAGCTCTGAGCATTTTGTGCAAATACCTCTTGCCGTCGCTCTCGTCCGGCTTCTCCGTTATAATCTGCGCCGTGCTGACGTCAGTTTTTGCGGCTCTCCTTTTCCCGAAAAAGGACGAGGAAGGGGAGGTGAGCGAGGCATGACGATAGCTCTCTATATCGCGGTCATGGCAGGCGTGACGTATCTGATACGAATGCTGCCGTTCGCTTTCTTCACAAAGAAGATCGAATCCACCTTCGTTAAAAGTCTGCTGTACTATATGCCGTACGCCGTTCTGAGCGCAATGACGATCCCTGCCGTCTTTTACAGCACGGGAAATCTCGCCACTGCAATTATCGGCACAGCCGTGGCATTTGTACTTGCCTATTTTGACCTGCCTCTTATTGTCGTTGCGCTTGCGGCGGCAGGCTCCGTTTTTGTCGCAGGTATCTTTATATGATTTTATTACAGCTTCGTGTCATTTTTTAATGAGAACACGAAGCTGTTTTATTTTGAATCGAGCCGCCGCAGCCTTTCGGGATTCATTTTACAATAGCTGAAAATGCAATTTATTCGTCAGCAGATCACTCCCTTTATGTGTTATTGGGAATATTATCCACATTAATTCCGCGTTGATTTGATAAAAACTATTTACTTTCCTATGTATTTGTGATAAAATGCTATCAGGCGACTTTTCGCCTTTTAAACTTTTAGCTGTAATGAGGCACAGAATAGACCACGCTCCGGTATTTCACAGCCCGTTCTTGCGAAGACTATCCGCAGGACGAGCAAACAGCAGGATCTATTCAGCGACTTCTAAATAATGCCCCGTATGGTCCTTGCGTCCTACACGGGCTTCGAGGGCATACGGCACACTTTTTTGCTGAGGTACAATGAGAGGGTGATGTATTTGGCATGGCATTAGTTTACTCAAAGGGCAGAACATACAAGAGACAGCAGCTTTGCGCTGCGGAACGCACCGGAGGGGTGCAAAAAATTCAGAAAAGGAGATCGCGATGAAAGACTACTTAACTCCCGAGATGAAATTTATCAGGCTGATGCTCTCGGACGTTATCGAAGGAAGCGCTACGGTGAACAGCTACAAGGGCGAAACGCTTCAGGCGGATACGCTGATCAGCGGCAACACATTTATGGGACAGTATGCGCCGCCTTCACAAGAAGAGTCACCCGGTGGCGGTGATATGTAACAACCGAACGGTTTGATATGCTTTTGACGCGGCACGCAGACGTTTGCTGCGCGTGCAAAACCGATTTACTTTTAGGAGGTAAAAAAATGAAGAAAAAATTCAAGAGTTTCGGCAGAAGCTCCGTTTCACTGCTTCTGTCACTTTTGATGATCGTTTCCTGCGTGATTGTCGGGAATGTGGGAACTATCGAGGCGAAGGCGGATAGTGGTATCACAGGACCGAAGACGATGTATTATACTGCCAATGAAAATTGGAGAGCTGCAAATGCAAAACAATGGATTTATCTTTGCAACGGTACAAGTAATGCCATTTGGGTTGAACCGACCTTGGTACAAAACTCCACTGATACGTATACATTTGATATCCCAAGCGGCAATTATAGAGACATTATTTTTGCCAGAATGGATCCAAATCATCAAAATGCTAATAACCCAAATTTCGATTCTTTGTGGAATAAAACACCAGATATCACACTTCAAACTGACGGAAAAAACTGGGCGAAAGGTCTTGATTCCAGTTCGCAAAATATTTCCGAGTGGGATACCTTCATTCCCCAAACTTCCCACACAGTATATGTTGAGAATATAAATAATTGGTCAAACGTATATGCCTATGCGTGGGATAACGAAAGTTCACCTACAAAAATGCTCGGCAATTATCCCGGTACTCAAATGAGTATTGTAAATGAACCTAATGGCTATTCGCAAGATGTTTATTCTGTAGATGTCAGTGAAGGGGCAAAATATATTATTTTTTCTAATGGTCTTGAGGGTTCTCAAAATCAATTATCTTACAATGGCAGTTCAACAATTTCCCTCCATCAGAACATCTACTCCGGTACTCCGATGATCTATACTGGAACCGGCTGGGAAGAATACGTTACTTCCAGTACAGTACAGATTATTTCAAATCCAAATTTGAATAATTCTGTTTCTTTTACGAGTGGAGAAGGTTCCACACAACAAGTAAACGGCAGTACTAATATACAAGCAACTGCAACCGCTGAATATGGCGGAAAAAGCTATTATTTTAAAAACTGGGACGTCACAACCGGCAGTGGAACATTTGGTGATCAGTATGCACTGAGCACCTCCTTTACTCCGTCCGCTTCCTCGGTAACAATAACCGGAAACTACACAAATTATCTATTCGACAATATTACTTACTCAAAAACCAGCGGCGACACTGATGTAACCAATGTAAAGGTTTCCAGCTTATCAGCCGGCGATAATAAACTCGTACCCGGCGGCAAAGCGACGCTTTCCTTTACGAAGAACGGAAATACGTCCATCAGTTCGTTTACGCTGAGTTATACAGACACGAACAATACTTCTACTACAACTTCACCTTATAATGTAACCGGCACTTCTTTTGAGTTTATCGCGCCTAGTGATATTCAGAACGGTTCGGCGATCACCGTAAACTACACTACGCAGACCATACGGACGTACACTATCACCGCCTACATTGACGATTCAAACAGAGTCACAAAACGCAAGACCTTTGATCAGTCTTATCATGCTTCTATTTCGGCAGGCGGAAACACCGTCACTTCCACTACAAACGGCATGATACAGATGGAGGTCAACGAGGGTACACCTGTGACGCTCACACTTCACGACGATAACGCTGGCGATACCACCCCGGACGATTTTATTATCGACAAATGGGTTCTTTCCGAAACTGTTTCCGGAGTAAGCACGACCTGCACAGAGCGCAACCGCGGCAGCTTCTCAATCACATTCACCCCCACCTGCAGCATCGACGCTGTCGGATACTTTAAAGAAGATGAGGGCGTGGAGCTGAGTGGAGCTGCTGCACGGTATTTGATGTTTACTGATAAAGATGCTAATGATTGGGATAAATTTGGAACAACTCTCAATTTTGTTCCTATAAAACAGACTACAAGCGGACAATTAGTAGCAACCATTCCTGCGAGCAAGATGGGATTGGAAACCTTCAACAAAGTTTTCTACTATTTTAACCTTGCATCAGAGCAGAGTTTTAACGGTATTTACACAGCAACAAATAATTCCCCCACTTATACCTCATTAAACACAGCCTACATAACAGTAACATCGCAGAACAAAAATTACGACAATAAAACATACAACTATGGACGACTAGATTGTCTAAAAGGCGGAGTTACAGCCATCAAATTCTATCTTTCGTCTACCAATGCAGATTGTGCGTATACACTCGTTCCGGTAGTAAACAATACTGACGAACCAACCCATCGCGAAAGACGGTACGATCAGAAGCAGCTACAAAAAGTACGCAGGTATGGCGGATACGCAGATCACGTCGTACACATACAACAACGGAACAGTTAACAGAAGCGGCGACAAGTTCAATGACACCCCGATAAACACGACCGCTTACAACAACTACGCGGAGACGGTCAATGTTCCGCAGGGCAGCACGATCACGTTTACGACGACAATCGACAGCACTTATCGGAACGACTACTACGTCAGGGCGTTCAACATCAACGGCGACACGTATTTCCCGACTAATAATAATTTAGTGAACGGTGTTGATAGTAACGGCGAATATACCTGCTCTTATACTATCCCGGAGGGCGTTTCAAAGGTTGAGATCACGCCGATATACTACTATCGGAATACAGCCAACACCGTAACCTTCTATGTCGAGGACTTCGCGGGCGACGTCAAGACGCAGTGGGGCAAGAAGGTAGGCGGCAGCGATGGCACGCCTGTCCTCGCGGCTTACGCATGGTACAACACAGACCAGTCGAAGGATCTTCTTGATCCGGACAATCCTGACAAGCCTGCGCTCGGCGGTTACCCCGGTCAGCCGATGGTTTACGAGAACGGCCGCTATGAAATGCAGGTTCCGAAGTACGTTAACACCAATTCCGTTATCGGCGTAACGCTCAACAACTACGTTTGGGACGAGGTTCATGGACAGATGCTCGGCGCATACAACGACGGCCAGCGCGAGTCCGTAAACTGCCAGACGTACGACTATGATGATTTCGTGGAGCTTGCAAAGCGCACGGACAATATCATCTTCAAGTTCAAGTACGAGACGACGAAGAATCCCGGTTCTTACAACAGAAACCTTGGCAACGAGCCGGGCAATACGCTCACAGAAAGCGAGTACACCGATACAAACGGCAACGGTTACGAGGTCTACACCGACTACTACGGCAATGTTATTGACCTGCTGAACAACAAGCATAAGGATAACACGAACTGGAACGAGACTTACGCAACGGTTGAAAATGTTCAGAATGTCAACCACTACACGATCGTTTCCGACGGCTACAAGGATATGTACCTCGGTCACTTCGCCGTAATGTGGAATATTTATTATGTTGATAAGACAAACAATACGAGCGATCGCGTAGCACAGCTTCCCTCATCTGCGCTGTTCTATGATCCGATGGCTGATAACAGCGGCGTAGACTTTGACGGGCAAAAACATATTAGCAACAACACCGCTCCGGAATCGTTTATCACAGCGCTTGACAACAGCACAAGGCGCGGCAACTGGAGCGGACTTGATTCAAAAAGTGTAGGGGATTACTGGACGACATACAAAACTCTTTACAATCAGGTCATTGACAGCCCTGCACCGGCTATCATAACCTACGAGACGGCGATCAGGGCGACGGACGTAAACGCAAACGGTCACCCGAAGGATCCTGCTCTCAGAAGTGACGGACGCTGGTATTACTCGGAGGATACAAAAAGCGAGAAAACAACGGCGAATATCATTATTGAGTACAAGGCAAATTCAAATGCACCATACACAGTTGACGTATACAGCAGCAATACGAATGTCGGCACTGTCACGAACGCAAAGCCTCATTTTACAAAGGTAAACAATACAAATACAACTAACAATTCAATTTCCGAAAATGAGGTAGAAGTAAATTCCAGCTGGAATCTTGGATTCAGCACCGACCGCGTTACAGAGGGCAACGCAGTGACCGGTACAACTAACGTTGACAAGCAGAACTACGTCTTTGAGGGCTGGTACGTTAAGAGCGGTGACACATATTCTCCCATCAACAAGGTCACGGAGCTTGACAAGGTTTCGGGAGAGTATGCACAGCTTGGCGCAGTTACGCTCGTAGCAAGGTACGTGCCGACGACCGACCTTGTAATTACGCATGAGCTTTACAAGGACGCGGTTAATGCTTCTGGCGCACATGATGGAACAGGAACTCTCGGTGTATCGGCAACTGTAAACGGAACCAGTTATACTGCTGATGCAAATGGTTATGTTGCAATACCTTCAAGTGTATTTACAAATAACGAAACACTTACGGTAACGCTTACGGTTACTCCGGATGCAAATTGCACATTCGTTGA
>CADAYJ010000037.1 GCA_902792115.1 uncultured Ruminococcus sp.
CATCTTGCTTGCACCCCAAGGGCACTTGTAACACATACCAATCGGTCTGCGCCTTGCGGCTTGCCCTCTTGGTGTGTTACTGGCGCATCTTTTCGGCATATTGCACTCAACTCCCTTGAAATACGTCAGTATGGTCTCGGCTGCCGCCTCGGTCGGTGCTTCTCGCCTATGGCGAGAGGTCTCCACCGGAGACCCGCACCCTGCGGTCGTTTCATGCAATCTGCCTGAAAATCTGGCAGCGCAATCTGAGCACTCGCTTTAATCAGTGTCTCCATAATTGAAACTCAAATCCGGGGAAAGGTTACAAACTTTTTACATTTTGCCCTTTGGAACCCCTTATTTTACGGAAAAAGAATTATTCATTTGGACAAATTAAACAAAAATAAAAGTCACTTTTTGACACCTGAAAAAACTTGTCCGTTTCCGGATTTTTCCTGCACCGAAAAAGTTACAGATGTTTGTGCATTTCTCCCATAAGTTATCAACATTAATTCACAGTTCTTTGTCAGGTCAGGTGTGGAGCTAATTTGGCGGCTCAATATATGAATGATTTGTTAATATTCTTTTGATATTTATTATTCCTTATTTGAACAAAGTGTAAGTATTTTATAAATTTCAAATTTTTTTATATCTCATCAAAATGTGTCAAAACCCCGAAAGCCGCTTCCAGCCTGCGTTTTCGGCATTTTTTGAGGTGAGTGTGAGACGAAGCTGTAATTTTTTTTGTGCAGAAAAACCGTTTCTATTTTCAAAAAAATATGGTAGAATAATACTCGAAAACACGGGAGAGCGCCCTTTTGGGGGTGTGATTCCGAGAAAGACGGTGGATACCAATGGTAAAAAACAGTAAAACACTTAAATTAGTGGTATGTATGTCTTTGATCGTTGCATTGGCAATCTCCGCGTTAGGTCTTTCCGTTCGCGCTATCTACGAGAACTCGCACTTCAATTCGGGCAATCAGGCTTCCGATATTGTCGGCGTTGCTTCAACTCAGGTAGGCTACGGCGAAGGCAGCGACGGCTACACGAAGTATGGAGACTGGTATGGTCTGCCGAACTCCGACTGGTGTGCTATGTTCGTTTCCTGGTGTGCAAACCAGGCAGGCGTCAGCACAGACGTGTTCCCGCCCTTTGCTCTTTGCTCTGCAGGCGCGGACTGGTTTATCTCAGAGGGCAGGTTCCATTATGCCGGCAGCTATGCTCCGCAGGCAGGCGACCTGATCTTCTATTCATCTTACGGCGACATCTATCATGTGGGCCTTGTAACAGGCTCGGACAGCAGCAATGTATACTCCATCGAGGGCAACTACAACGAGGCTGTCTACAATGTAAGCTATCCTCTCAGCTACGGCGATATCCTCGGCTACGCAACGCCCGCTTACAATACGACGGCGGCTGTTGAGCCGGATCCGGAGCCGGCTAAGGAAGAGGAGAGCGACAGCGAGATCACAGAAGTAACTGAGGATACGGAAGAGGTTGTTTCCGAAGAGCCGGCTGAAGCTGACAAGGCAGCGGACGAGGCTGACGAGACAGACGAAGACGTTAAGGCAGAGGAAGCTAAGACGGAGGACGGCAAGAACGAGTCCGAGGCTGCTTCCGAGGCAGAGACAGACAAAGAAGAGCCCGAGACGGATTCCGAAAAGGCTTCCGACGAGGACAAGGCAAGCGATACCGATACCGATACAAAGGTACTTGTCGGTGACGTCAACGGTGACGGCGTAGTAGATTCTGCGGACGCACTTCTCATTCAGCGTTACCTTGCAGGCAAGCTCGACGACGAGGAGAAATTCATTTTCCTCGCGGCAGATGTTGACGGTTCCGGCGAGATCGACATCGCAGACGCTCTTTCGGCTCTTGAGATCTCTATCGCAGCTTAATAGCGCTTGATCTGAACACAGTGTGCGGTTGGCACAATGCAACAACAGACATACACTACTAAGGGTTCCCGTCCGGTGCGGTTTTGCGCCGGACGGGAGCTTTTTTTGCCTTGGCGTTCCGGTTTTCGCTGCCCGGATTATCCAGGTTTCTTTATTTGACGATAAAAGTGATAATAAAAAGTTACAAATCGTCATATTTTTAATTGACACACCTCTTGACTGTGTGATATAATCATATTGCTTATAATACTTACAATGGCAGAGCAGCCTTGTGCGAAGGCGTCGCTGCCTGTCCGGCGTTTCCAGAATCTTTAATTACCGCTGCGGTCTTTTGAGGAAGTACGATTATGGAAAAAATGAATGTACGTAAAATAGTTTTGATGTTTGCGGACGCCTTTATTGTCCTGCTGAGCGGAGTTTTGACGAGCTTTATCCTTTCGTTCTTTTATTTCTGGACGAACCCGATGCTCGGTTATTCGCGTCAGAGCCTTATCATCTATATGCTGATAAACGTCCTGATGTGCTTCTTTTCGCTTTTCGTTTTCGGAGCATACAACAAGCTGTGGCGGTACTTCGACGCGAAGGATTATCTCTCCTGCATCGGCGGAATGCTCGTCGGAAACGGCATAACAGTCCTGCTTGCAAATGCGTTCAACGCCCAGCCGAAGTGGCAGTACATATTGATCTCGTTCTTTATAGGAACATTCGGGATCATTCTTTTCCGCTTCATTTTCAGGCAGACGTTCCTTACGATCGCCGTTGACGGAAAGAAATATCAGAAGCAGCGCACTATGATAATAGGCGCCGGCAAGGCGTGCCAGATGATACTCAAGGAGATCAAGAACTCCGTCAACGATCCGAAGAACCCGGCGCATAAGTATGAGCCTGTCTGCATCGTGGACGACGATCCCGACAAGCAGGGTACGAGCATCATGGGCATTCCCGTTCGCGGAACGACGAAGGATATCGCCAAGTGGTGCAGAAAAGAGGCAGTTGACCTTATAATCCTCGCGATCCCCTCGCTCGACGAGAAGGGCCGCAAGCGGATTCTCGATATCGCCAGCGAGACGAGCTGCAAGATCAAGATAATCCCCTACCTCACGCAGATGCTCGCCGACGACAACGGCAACACGCAGATCATCTCCAAGGCGCAGGATATCAGGATCGAAGACCTGCTCGGCAGGGAGCCTGTCCGCTTTGACAGCCAGGACGTCAAGTCGTTCATTTCCGGCAAGGTGTGCATGGTCACAGGCGGCGGCGGTTCGATCGGTTCGGAGCTTGTCCGCCAGATCTGCAAATATAACCCGAAGCAGATCATCATTGTAGATATATATGAAAACAATGCGTACGAGATACAGCAGGAGCTGTACATGGACTACGGCAAGGACAACGTGAACCTTGTGACGCTGATCGCTTCCGTGCGCGACTACGACAAGATGAACCTCATTTTCAAGACGTACCGCCCGAATATCGTCTTCCACGCTGCGGCTCACAAGCACGTTCCGCTGATGGAGACGGTACCGGAGGAGGCTGTGAAGAACAATGTCTTCGGTACGTTCAACTGCGCGACGCTCGCGGAGTATTACGACGTTGAGAAATTCGTAATGATCTCCACCGACAAGGCGGTAAATCCGACGAACGTCATGGGCGCTACGAAGCGCTGCTGCGAGATGGTCATTCAGTATATGGCTCAGAATTACACGAAGACGGAGTTCGTTACGACGCGCTTCGGAAACGTGCTCGGCAGCAACGGCTCTGTTATCCCGCTTTTCAGGCGTGAGATCGAGACGGGCAAGCCCGTCACCGTCACTCACCCCGATATTATCCGCTACTTCATGACGATCCCGGAGGCTGTATCGCTCGTGCTCCAGGCCGGCGCGATGGCTCACGGCGGCGAGATCTTTGTCCTCGATATGGGCGAGCCTGTCAAGATCGTTACGCTTGCGGAGAATCTCATCAGAATGTACGGCAAGGTTCCGTATCAGGACGTCGAGATCAAGTTCACAGGCCTTCGCCCCGGCGAGAAGCTCTACGAGGAGCTTCTTATGAACGAGGAAGGTCTGGAGGAGACGGCAAACAAGAAGATCTTTATCGGCACGCAGATCGAGATCAAGCCGGAGCAGTTCCTCGGCGAGCTGCAGGAGCTTAAAGAGGCCGCAAACAGCAACGACAGCGACCTCACCGTGAAGCTGCTTGAAAAGCTCGTGCCGACGTTCCACCACAAGCTCAACAAGGGCGGCAGCGCCAAGGAGCAGGAGGAGGAGCACGCCGGGAAGGAAAGCCAAACGCAGAAGGCGGAGAAGGACTCCGAGAAAACGGAGAAGAAGCAGCCGGAGCAAGAGCACGCCGCAGATCAAAAGAAGGGCGGCAGCAGAAAAAAGGCTAAGAAAAAAAGATAATGTGCGGCTTCGGGGATAACGGAGCCGGCACGAAAAACCGGAGGAAATAATTATGTGCGGAATAGTAGGTTATGTCGGACACAGAGACGCAGCCGACGTTCTTGTCAATGCGCTGACTCGTCTGGCGTACAGAGGCTACGACTCGGCCGGTATCGCCGCCTTTGGAAACGGAAAGATCAGCGTCGCCAAGTCAAAGGGCAAGCTGAAGGATCTTATCGACAAAATGGCTAACGAGGGCAAGCCTCTGGGCAAGGCAGGCATCGGCCACACGCGCTGGGCGACTCACGGAGAGCCGTCCGACGTCAATTCGCACCCACACAGCGGCGCGAAGGTAACGCTCGTTCACAACGGCATCATCGAGAACTACAAGGAGCTGAAAAACTTCCTGATCCAGGACGGCAGGACGTTCCTCAGCGATACAGACACAGAGGTCGTCGCGCAGCTTCTTGACCATTATTACACGTATATCAGCGATCCCGTCAAGGCGATCATTCGCACGACGCAGGATCTGCGCGGCAGCTTCGCGCTCGGCATCGTTTTCCAGGATTACCCGGACAACGTATTCGCCGTAAGGCGTGAAAGTCCGCTCGTTATCGGCGTTGGCGAGGGCGAGAGCTTTATCGCCTCGGACGTTCCCGCTATCATCGAGTACACGAAGGACTACTACCTTCTCGAGCACGACGAGATCGCCGTACTCAGCCCGGACGGCATCAAGGTTTATGATTCGCACTACCGCCCGGTCATCAAGACGCTCAAAACGGCGGACTGGGACGTTGACGCCGTAGGCAAGGGCGGATATCCTCACTACATGATCAAGGAGATCAACGAGCAGCCGACAGCGATCAAAAACACCGTTGTTCCGCGTATCAAGGACGGTATGCCGAACCTCGAGGAGTGCAGCATTGATCCCGAGGCGCTCCGAAAGATCAGAAATATCTTCATCGTCGCCTGCGGTACGGCGATGCACTCCGGCATGGTCGGAAAGTACGTCATGGAGGAGCTTGCGCGCACGCACGTTACCGTCGATATCGCGAGCGAGTTCCGTTACCGCAACCCGATAATCGGCGAGGGCGACCTTATCATCATTGTCTCCCAGAGCGGCGAGACGGCAGACAGCCTCGCGGCAATGCGCCTTGCGAAGCAGAAGGGCGCAAAGACGCTCGCAATCGTAAACGCGATGGGCAGCACGATCGCGCGCGAAGCCGATATGCTGATCTATACGCACGCAGGGCCGGAGATCTCCGTCGCTTCGACAAAGGCGTATATGGTGCAGCTTTCCGTAATGTATCTCTTCGCCTTCGAGCTTGCTTTCGCCAAGGGTACGATCGACGAGGAGCAGTATAAGTATTACACCTCGAAGCTGCTTGAAACGCCCGATATGGTGCAGAAGGTCATCGAGAGCACGACCGAGACGGCTCAGAAGATCTCGACTCAGCTCATCACAGCCGACAGCCTGCTTTACATCGGCCGCGGCCTCGATTACGCGCTGAGCATGGAGGGCAGCCTCAAGCTCAAGGAGATCTCGTATATCCACTCTGAGAGCTACGCTGCCGGCGAGTTGAAGCACGGCACGATCTCGCTCATCACGAAGGATATGCCCGTTATCGCAGTGGCTACGCAGTCTGCGCTTTACGAGAAGACCGTGAGCAACATCAAGGAAGTAAAGGCGCGCGGCGCAAAGGTCGTAATGATCTGCAAGGAGGGCGACGACGTTCCCTCGGACGTTGCGGACTTTGTTCTCAAGGTGCCGGATTTCGAGGAGTGCCTGCTCCCGATGCTCGTCTGCGTACCGCTCCAGCTTATCGCATACTACACGGCCGTACAGCGCGGCAACGACGTAGACCAGCCGAGAAACCTCGCAAAGAGCGTTACGGTAGAATAATAAAGCTCCCTCTCTGCGGAGAGGGGCTTTTTTCGCGCCGCAGCGGTCTTCCGGCACTTCCGGCTGTTGATTTTCTTCACTGATTTCCGCACAAAAAATTCAACACTATAATCGGTTTATTTGCCGAAGTATAAGGCAAAATGCCTATTGAAAAAATTGCCGCTAAATGTTATAATCAAATCGCTTATGTTATACTGTTGTAAGTATATTTTGTTGCGCGAAAAGCGGGGCGCGGTCAGGCTACCCGAAGCGCATAATGTTCAGAGAAAGAGGGATGTGATCGTTTTTGACGAAGAAGCTACGATTTTTTACAGATTTTAAAAGATTTTTCAACTACGTTGTCTTCGCAGCAAAAGCAGAGCTGAAATCCGAGGTCGCCGATTCGTTTCTGAGTTGGCTTTGGTGGTTCCTGGATCCGCTGCTTTATATGCTCGTTTATTCGTTTATCGCCGTCGTCGTATTCAAGAGCGGCGTGAAGTATTTCCCGGTGTTCGTTTTCCTGGGACTAAATACGTGGACCTTTTTCTCGAAGACTGTCAAGGCGAGCGTCAAGCTCGTTTCCGCGAAAAAGATGATAGTTACGAAGGTGTACGTGCCGAAGCATATGTTTGTCTTTGAGAAGATCGGCGTGTACGGCTTTAAGATGGTGATCTCCAACCTGCTTGTTGTTGTTACGATGATCGGTTACAGAGTGCCGATAACGTGGCGCGTATTGTGGATCATTCCGATAACGCTCGTGCTCATCGTCGTTACGTTCGGCGTCAGCACGATCGTAATGCACTTCGGTGTATTCGTCGAGGATCTTCTGAACGTCATTACCGTCGTTCTCCAGCTCGGATTCTACCTTTCCGGTATCTTCTATTCGATCGAGTCGATCGGCAAAAATATCGTCGGCCGCGTACCCGAGCCGTACGGCAGCCTGCTTGTCAAGCTCAACCCGATGGCGCTGCTGATAACGGATCTCAGACGTGTGCTTCTGTACGCTGAAAATCCGCATTGGATCATGCTCGGCGCATGGTTCGTCGCCGGCGTGCTCATGTCGATAGTCGGCGTCAATGTGATCTATAAATTCGAGAACAGCTATGTAAAGGTGATTTGATCATGTCAGATATTAAAGATAGTGCAATTACGGTGTCTGATGTCAAGATCAGATACAGAATGTTCAAGAAGATTTCTCTTCTGAAAACGCTGCTCGCGCCTTACAAGTATAAGAAAACGGAGTATTTCGAGGCCGTCAAGGGCGTCAGCTTCGAGGTGCCGAAGGGGCAGATCCTCGGTATCGTCGGCAAGAACGGCTCCGGTAAATCGACGCTTCTTAAAGCGATCGCCGGAATCTTCTCGCCCGACGAGGGCAATATCGACCTCCACGGTCACTCCGTCTCGCTCCTTTCAATCGGCGTCGGCTTCCAGCCGAAGCTCTCCGGACGCGAGAATATTTTCCTCTCCGGTCTTCTCCTCGGATTCAGCAGAGAGCAGATCAACGAGAAGCTCGATGAGATCATCGAGTTTTCGGAGCTTGGAGACTTTATAGACCGCCCCGTAAAGACGTATTCGAGCGGTATGTACTCTAAGCTGGCGTTCTCCATCACGGCTATCCTCGAGACGGAGATCATGCTCATCGACGAGGTTCTCTCCGTCGGCGACGCGAAGTTCAAGAAAAAGAGCTACGAGAAGATGAAGAGCCTCATAACGAACGCCGACAGAACGGTCGTTATCGTTTCCCACAGCTCCGAAACGCTCTCAAAGCTCTGCGACACGATCCTCTGGCTCCACGAGGGCGAGGTCAAGATGCAGGGCGCGTGCGAAGAGGTGCTTCCGAAGTACGAAGAGTTTATGTCGTGATCGGAGACGACCATGAAAAGATTCTTTGAAAAGCTCTCGGGCGTAAAGCCGCGCGATTACTTCCATATCCTGCTGTTTTTGCTCGCGCTGCCGATAGCTGCGGTCTACCGGCTCTTTCGCCGCGACCTCTGGCTCGTCTGCGACAACGGAGCGGAGGCGGCGGACAACGGGTATCACCTCTTTGAGTATATCACGAGGGAGCACCCGGAGCAGGACTGCGTTTACGCTGTAAACAAGGACAGCCGCGACCGCGAAAAGGTGGAGCGCCTCGGAAAAACTGTCGCCTACGGCACGTTTTGCCACTGGATACTCTACCTTGCGGCGAATGTTAATATCAGCTCGCAGAAGGGCGGAAAGCCGAATTTTGCCGTATGCTACCTTCTTGAGGTCTACGGGATACTCAAAAACCGCCGCGTCTTTTTGCAGCACGGCGTAATCCTGACGGACATCGAGTTCCTGTATTATGAAAATACAAAGATGGATATGTTCGTGACAAGCACGTACCGCGAGTGGGAGTATGTCAATTCTCACTACGGATACCCGGAGGGAACGGTACAGCTGCTCGGTCTTGCCCGCTGGGACAAGCTGCACGAATTCGATACTGTTCCGAAGCAGATACTCATCATGCCGACGTGGAGAGACTGGCTCGGAACGAACGCCCTTGCAAAGGACAGAGAAAAGGACAGGAAAAACTTCACGCAGAGCGAATACTTCAAGCGGTGGAACGCCGTTGTGAAGAGCGAGCGCCTTAAAGAGATATGCGAGCGCTGGGGCTGCACCGTGATGTTCTGCCCTCACCGCGATACGCAGCGGTTCATAGACCTGTTTGAGACGGACGATCCGTATCTGACGGTCTGCGATTACGATCATTTCAACGTGCAGGAGCTTATGAAAAGCTCCGCGTTTATGATAACGGATTTCTCGAGTGTGCAGATCGACTTCGCCTACATGAAGAAGCCGCTCGCGTATTTCCACTTCGATTACGACGCCTACACCGAGCGCCACTACCACAAGGGCTACTACGACTACGAGAAAGACGGCTTCGGCCCTGTCTTTCACACGGAGGACGAGCTGCTCGGCTACGTTGAGCAGGCGGCTTCGGGCGGCTTCGTAAACGACGAAAAGTACCTGGAGCGCCACAAGGCGTTCTTTACGCTCTGCGACAAAGACAACTGCAAACGAAATTACGAGGCGATCAGGGAGAGATATCCGCGGAGGTGAGCACATGACCGGCGTGCCGGAAAAGCCGATAGATTTCGTCATTATCTGGGTAGACGGAAACGATCCGAAATGGCGAAAGGAAAAAGATCTGTACGACGACTCCAACAAGGACGGCGACAGCACGGAAGTGCGCTTCCGGAGCTGGGACAACCTTCAGTACTGGTTTCGCGGCGTTGAGAAATTCGCGCCGTGGGTGAACAAGATCCATTTTGTAACGTGGGGACACCTTCCGCCGTGGCTCGATACGACGAACCCGAAGCTGAACGTCGTGAACCACAGGGATTACATTCCGCCGGAATATCTTCCGACGTTCAACGCGAACACGATCGAGCTGAATCTCCACCGCATAAAGGGGCTTGCCGATCAGTTCGTTTTCTTTAACGACGATATGTTCATAACGGCGCCGACGTCGCCGGAGGATTTCTTCAAGGACGGTCTTCCCTGCGACACCTTCGCTCTCGACTGCATCTGCTTTCAGCCGGACAGCGCAGGCTTCTTCAACGGCGCCGATCTGACAGTTATAAACGGGTACTTCAACAAAAAGGAGTGCTTCAGGAAGAACAGGGGCAAGTGGCTCAGCCCGAAAAACGGCGCCCGGAATATCATGAGAACGCTGCTGCTGACGCCCTGGGGGTACTTCCCCGGGTTTTATTACCAGCATTTGCCGTCGTCGTTCCTGAAGGAGACGTACGAGCAGATGTGGGAGCGCGTGCCGGATATCCTCGACGCGACGAGCAGAGACAAGTTCCGCCGCCCCGGCAACGTGAACCAGTGGCTCATGAAGTTCTGGCAGCTTGCGGACGGGCGTTTCAGCGTTCGCCCGGACAGCTTCGGATACTGCTACCATATAAAGGAAAGCAATTTCAGCGATCTGCTCAGGGATATCCCGTCGGGCAGGCATTGCATGATGTGCATAAACGATACGGCTCAGACGATCGACTTCGAGAAGAAGAAGGAGAGCGTCAAGGAAGCGATGCAGAAGCTGCTTCCTGAAAAAAGCTCGTTTGAGAAATGACATTAAGGGGGAAGACTTTTGTCTAAGAAAAAGAAGAAGAACCGCCCGGCGGCTGCTCCGAAGCCGGAGGCGGAGAAGACGGCAGCGCCCGAAACGGAGGAGGCTCCGGCTGCGAAGGATCAGGAGCCGGAGGCTGTGTCCGCGAAGGACGAAAAGCCCGGGGAAAGCAAGAAGAAGAGCAAGCGCGTCCGCACCGTGAAAACGGTAAGGGAGGAGCCGGAGGTAAGCAAAACGAAGATATTCCTGCTGCTTTCGTTCCTTGTGCCGTTCCTCGTGCTCGGCGTCGTTTTCGCGAGGGCGAAGATACACCCGTTCGGAGACAGGCAGGTGCTGTACTCCGACTGCAAGCAGCAGTATCTCCCGTTCTTGAAGGAGCTGCAGCGCAAGCTGAAAAGCGGTGAGTCGCTTTACTATACGTGGCACAGCGGCATGGGCACAAACTTCCTCGCAATGATCGGGTATTATCTCGCAAGTCCGCTCAACTTCCTGAGCATCTTTGTACCGATCAAGTATATCCGCGAGGCGCTCGCCGTGTTTATCATGATAAAGGTCGGCTGCGCGAGCCTCTTTACGGCGATCTTCCTCAAGCACGTTTACCGCCGCAACGATCTTTCCCTCGTCGCGTTCGGCTGCTGCTACGCCTTCTGCGACTATATCATGGGCTACTACTGGAACACGATCTGGCTCGACAGCGTAGCTCTGCTGCCGCTCGTCGCGCTCGGCGTCTATTACGTCGTCCGCGAGGGCAAATTCAAGCTGTATATCATCACGCTCGCGCTTTCGTTCGCGGCGAACTACTATATAGGATACATGATCTGCGTCTTCGTCGTGCTCTGGTTTATCGTTCAGAGCTTCTCCGAGAAGTTTGATCTTGAAAAATTCCTGCAAAATGTTGTCAGAATGGCAGCGTATTCGCTCATCGCGCTGATGCTGACGCTGCCGATAACGCTGACGTCGTATCTCCAGCTCAAAAACACGGTAAGCGCGGACGATTCGTTCCCCGACAAGCTGGAGCTTTACGACAACTTCATGGAGATCATCTCGCGGCTGTTCAGCTTTATTGAGCCGACTTCAATGGAGGGGCTTCCGAACATCGGAACCGGCGTTATCTGCATACTGATGCTCGTTATCTTCGTGCGCTCGAAGGATATTTCCCGCGGCGAGAAGATTTCGCTGCTCTCGCTCCTCGGCCTTCTGTTTATAAGCCTTAACATCAACGCGCTCGATTACATCTGGCACGGCTTCCATTTCCCGAACCTTATTCCGCACCGTTTCGCATTCCTTTTCAGCTTCGTATTTATCGTTATTGCGTACCGTGCGTTTACGGTTTTCGTCGAGCTTGACAAAAAGGATATCATCGGAATGTGCATAGTGACTATTGTCATGATGTGCATCAGCGTCTTTTACCTCGACAAGAAGGCGATCATCGGAAGCCTTATCCTCGCGGCGCTCTATATCATCTTCATGACGCTTTACGAGCTTGACCTGCTCGACAGGCGTCTGCTGGTCGTTTTCACAAGCCTTGTTATCATCGCGGAGATGTGTTTCGAGGCGAGCGTCGGCGTAAATACCGTCGGCACGACAAATTACAACGATTACCCGGCAAAGGAAGAGCAGGTGACGGAGCTTGTGGATTACGCGCTCGAGCAGAATCCCGGCGAGCTTTTCAGGATCGACCAGACGTACTACTCCACGAAGAACGACGGCATGATCTACGGCTACAACAGCGCCGGACAGTTCTCCTCGACCTCGTACAAGACGCTGATCGACTTCACAAGCTATTTCGGAATGGTCTCGAAGCGCTCCAGCTTCCAGTATCTGCTCACGTCTCCCGTTACGTCGATGTTCCTCAATGAGAAGTATATAATCGCCCGTGACGGCTATACCGGCGGCGAAAGCTCTCTCTCCGAGTACAGGAAATCGGAGGACGGCGAGGTCACGATGTATGAAAACAAGTATTACCTGCCGGTCGGCTACATGGCGGAAAGCGCAATAGTTGATCCGGAGCTTGATACGGAGACGGTCTTTGAGGCGCAGAACAATGCGTTTTCGGCGGCGACCGGCATCAGCGAGGACGTATACACGATGCTCGAGCCGAACGAGTTCAACTGCGTCAGCTTCGAGCACGAGAAGCTGTCCGAGGGCTACTACTCCTACACGCTGCCTGCCGGCATCACGACGGGCGTCATTGAGGTGACGTATATCGCGCCGCAGGACGGTATGCTTTACGGGTGGGCAAACGTCAAGTCTGCCAATCAGGTTCATGTAAAGAGCACCGATATAGATCACGACTACGAGATAGAGGCGCAGCGCTATATCTTCCCGCTCGGGTACTACAAGAAGGGCGACGCCGTTATCGTAAGCGTCAACGCCGAAAAAAGCTCTGCTACGAATAAGATCGCAGTTGCGGCGCTTAATCAGGACGTTCTCGACCGCGGATACAGCGAGCTTAATGATGAGACGCTCACCGTCACGAAGTACACGAGCGCAAGCGTTGAGGGTACGATCAAGTCGGATTCCGACCGCGTTTTCATGACCTCGATCCCGTACGAGAAGGGCTGGACGCTCTACGTTGACGGCAAGAAAACGGAGACGAAGTCCGCGATGGGCGCGTTCCTCTGCGCCGATATGACAGCCGGCGAGCATACGATCAGGCTGAAATACGCTCCCTCCGGCTTTGTGCCCGGTTTGATCGCCGCCTTTATCGCTCTCGCCGCCTTCGCTGTGCTGTGGTTTATGAGCGGGGACAGCATAAAGAGCAGGGAGCTGCTGAAAAAAATACGTTCTGCGAAGTGAGAACCCGCTTCGGGAAATAAAGGAGGGGAGAATAATGGACCTTATATCTATCGTTGTGCCTTGCTATAACGAGGAGGAGTCTATGCCCCGGTTTTACAGCGAGGTGACTAAGACTGCGGAAAAGATAGACGCTCAGATTGAGATCATCTTTGTAGACGACGGCTCGAAGGATCTCACTCTTGAGGTGGCGCGCCGCCTTTCAAAGCACGATAAGCGCGTAAGGTACATTTCCTTCTCCCGAAACTTCGGCAAGGAAGCCGGTATGCTCGCAGGGCTTGAGGCGGCAAAGGGTGACTACGTCGCCGTTATGGACGCGGATCTTCAGGATCCGCCGTCTCTGCTGCCGCAGATGTACGATGCCGTGACGAAGGACGGATATGACTGCGCCGCCACACGCCGCACGACGCGCAAGGGCGAGCCTGTTATCCGTTCATTCTTCGCGCGTATGTTTTACAGGCTCATAAATAAGATCAGCGACGCCGACATTGTGGACGGCGCGCGCGATTACCGCCTGATGTCGCGAAGAATGGTCAACGCCGTTTTGCAGATGGGCGAATACAACCGCTTTTCAAAAGGCATCTTCGGCTGGGTAGGCTTCAAGACGAAATGGTTTGAATATCAGAACGTCGAGCGCGTCGCAGGCGAAACGAAGTGGTCGTTCTGGAAGCTGTTCAAGTATTCCGTCGAGGGTATTGTCGCGTTTTCAACGACGCCGCTGTACATTTCCTCGACGCTGGGCTTCATCGTCTGCATCGTTTCATTTTTGATGGCGTGCTTCTACGCCGTCAAGGCGTTCATTTTCGGGGATCCCTCCGCAGGCTTCCCGACGCTCGTATGTATAATGCTTTTCCTCGGCGGAATTCAGCTTATCGGCATCGGCGTTCTCGGAATGTACCTCTCGAAAACGTATCTGGAGACAAAGCACCGCCCTATTTACATCGTCCGCGAGACGGAGAAGGACGGCAGGGAAGAATAATCGCAGCGGAGCGTTTTGCTCCGTTGTTTTTTATTTACAGAAATTTCTGCCCTCACGGGCAAAAGATTGGCGGACAAAAAATAACAGAATTTACAAAAAAGTTTCATTTTTCGTTGAAATTGAAACCTTTTTATGATATCATATTAGATGGAGTCTCAGAACGATTTTTACATGGAGCAAAGCTCGCTTGATGGAGGCGCACAGCTTCGCCGGCAGCTTTAGGGAGACATTGATTAAATCGAGTGCCAAAATTGCGCCGTCAGATTTCGCGGCAAATTGGACGAAAGAGCCGCCGGAATACTGACGTATTTCAAGGCTTTTGAGTTCAATAGCTCACAGGATCATGATATAATAAGATGTAATGTCACGACGGAAGGACGAAAAGGGCATGGGCAGCTATAAGACAAAAGGGAAAACGAAATCAAGAACGAAAACCGGCACGCGCCGGAAAGCGAGAACAAAGCAGAAATCCGTGGCGAGGCATTCGTCGGGCAGCGCGGCAGGCGTTATCGCCGCGGCTGTTATCCTTGTTCTGCTCATCGCAGGCTACTGCACGGCAGGCTTCTATTTCTCGAAGCATTTTCTGCCGGGCACGACGATCAACGGCGTTGACGTCTCGCTGATGACGATTGATCAGGCGAGGGAGGCGGTACTCGACTGCACGAAGAATTACCGCCTTACGCTTATTGAGCAGGACTTTAACAAGGAGGTCATAAACGGCTCCGACATCGCGCTCGAGCAGTCGATCTCCCCGAGCTTTGACAGCCTGCTTGACCTCTCTTACGGCATGAGGTGGGCGCTCGGTATCCTTGAAAAGAATGATGTGATCCTTTCCGAGGAAATGATAGAGCACACGTACGACGACGAGCTTCTCACCGGCGTTATCGACGAGCTGGAGTGCGTCGATCCCCAGTATCCGATCGCGGTCAAGAATGCGGAGATCATCTTTTCCGACGGCGCGTTCGTGATCTCGCCGGAGAGCGCCGGCAACGTCGCACACCGCGACGAGCTTGATGTCGCCGTCCGCGACGCGATCGAAAAGCAGAAGGATTCGATCAACCTCGAGGAGGAGGGCATCTACGATATGCCGGAGGTCTGCGCCGACGATCCCGATCTTCTGGCGCAGAAGGCTCTCTATGACGAGCTGAACGACCTCGTTATCACGCTGAAATTCGGCGACAAGAGCGTTCCGATCGACGTTAAGACGATCAGCGGCTGGGTTAAGGCGGAAAAGCAGGGCGACGGCTCATACAAGCTCGGTCTGAACGATAAGCCGATCAAGGAGTACGTCAAGAATCTTGCAAAAACGTACGATACATATGACAAAACGAAATTCTTCACGTCTCACGCCGGGAACGTCGTTGAGATCAACTCCGGCGACTACGGCTATATGCTCGACCAGGAGTACACGGTGGACGAGCTGAAAAAGCTCGTGCTCGCGAAGAAGTCCGTTACGAAGGATCTCACGGACAACAGCGAGGAAATGAACAAGTGGTGGTACAGAAAGGCCGTCGCGTATGACAGCGAGGGCAGCGGCTACTACGGAAACACGTATGCCGAGGTAAGCATCACAGAGCAGCATATGTGGCTCTACCAGAACGGAACCGTAACGCTCGAGACGGACGTTGTAACGGGCAACCCGAATCTCGGAAACGCCACGCCGATGGGCGCGTTCCGCATTCGCTACCACCAGGCGCCGGCGACGCTCAGAGGCCCCGGCTACGTAACGCAGGTTGCGTACTGGATGGTCTTCGCGGACGACGTAGGCTTCCACGACGCGACATGGCAGCCGTATTTCGGAGGCAACCTCTACCTCTCCAACGGCTCTCACGGCTGCGTGAATATGCCGATCGACAAGGCCGGCCAGCTTTATGAGCTGATCTACGACGGTATGCCCGTATTCGTTTATTGATCCACCGGTGCTTTTTGGTCAAAGTTGAGAAAAAGCGCATTGTAAATACGGCTATCGTTGTACAAAAATAGCAGTTGATATTTTAATGGAAAAGTGGTAAAATATTACCGTAAGATATTTTAAGTAAGGAGTGGGTAAAAAAGCCCGCTCCTTTGTATTTATCGGAGGGATCTTATGGCAAAGAGAAAGGGCGGCACGACCGTCGAGTCCGTAACGGCCGTTGTTTTGCCGATCGTTGAGTCGCTGGGGCTTCGCCTTTGGGACGTTCGTCTCGTCAAGGAGGGAGCCGCGCTTTATCTGCGCGTTTTCATCGACAAGGACGAGGGCGTGATGATCGACGACTGCGAGGCTGTCAGCCGCGCGATAGACGGCCCCTTGGACGAGCTTGATCCGGTAGACGGCGAATACACGCTTGAGGTCTGTTCGCCGGGCATCGAGAGGGAGCTTGTCAAGGACGAGCATTTTGAGCAGTTCATCGGCGCGGACGTTATGGTCAAGATGATACGCCCGATCGAGGGGATCGGCAGGGAGTTCTGCGGAAAGCTCAAGGCTTATGAAAGACCGAATGTAACGATCGAGGATCACAGCGGCGAGAATGAGGTGACCTTTAACAGAAAGGACGCCGTCTACGTCAAGCTGGACGACTTTGACTGATATATTTACTTATTTTAGCGAAAGGACAGATCAGAAAAATGGCTAAGAAAAAAATTGCTGATATGCAGGACGACGTAAAGGATATGTTCGCCGCGATGCACGAGCTTGAGAAGACGAAGGGGATCCCCGTCGAGGTTCTTCTCGAGAACATCGAGCGCTCTATCGAGAAGGCTTGCAAGAGCAGCTACAATAACGACGACGTTGTCTTCAACGTAGACATGGAAAACGACGTTTTCGAGGCGTTTATCAGAAAGACGGTCGTTGAGGAGATGACGGATCCGAACCGCGAGATCGAGCAGCACGAAGCGCTCTCGATCGATCCGAACGCCGGTATCGGTGAGAAGGTCAAAATAAAGATCGACACAAAGAAGCTCGGAAGGATATCCGTTCAGAACGCAAGAAGCGTTATCCGCCAGGGTATCCGCGACAAGGAGCGCGAGATCACGCTCGACGAGTTCAGAAAGAAGAGCAAGGAGATCGTTACGGCTGTCGTTGAGAATATTGATCCCGAGACGGGCAACGCGACGATCCGCATCGGCAAGTCTACGGCTACGCTCCCGAAGACGGAGCAGGTCGGCCTCGCCGAGCTGAAGGAGGGCGACAGCGTAAAGGTGTATATCGCCGAGGTGCGCGAGAACGATCCCACGAAGAAGAAGCCGAGAGGACCGAGAGCCGTTATCAGCCGCACAAGCAGCGACTTTGTAAAGAGGCTGTTTGAGCTTGAGGTTCCGGAGATCTACGACGGAACGGTCGAGATCATGGCGATCGCAAGAGAGGCAGGCTCCAGAACGAAGCTCGCCGTACAGAGCAAGAACGCGAACGTCGATTCCGTCGGCGCGTGCATCGGCTCGAGAGGTATCCGCGTCGCGAAGATCGTCGAGGAGCTTGGCGGAGAGAAGATCGACATCGTCGAGTACAAGGAGGATCCGGCTCAGTTTATCGCGGCGGCTCTTTCCCCGGCGTCCGTCGTTTCCGTTGTGCTGAACAACGAGGAGCTGAACGAGTGGCGCGTAACCGTTCCCGACGGTCAGCTTTCGCTCGCGATCGGCAACCGCGGTCAGAACGCAAGGCTCGCGGCAAGGCTCACGGGCTGCAAGATAGACATTCGCCCCGAAAGCGGCTTCTACGGCGACGACGAGGAGGACAGCGTAGTTTCCGAGGACGAGGAGCTTCCCGAGGGCGACGTGATCGCAGATGATACCGACGCGGCAGAGGCTGTCGGCGGCGAAGAATAATTAAGTTTTCACGAAGGGCGGAATGACATTGGTTAAGAAAAAAGTGCCTTTGAGAAAATGCAGCGGCTGCGGCGAGATGAAGCCGAAGAGGGAGCTGATCCGTGTTGTGAAAGCGCCGGACAAACCGGACGAGGGCGAAGGCGCCGAGGCCGCGGTTTCTCTCGATCTCACGGGCAAGAAGCCCGGGCGCGGAGCGTACGTTTGCAGGAGCGCGGAGTGCCTGAGGCTCGCGCGCAAGGCGAGGCGGTTTGAAAAATCGTTTTCCTGCCGCATTCCGGACAGCGTTTACGACAGTATGGAGGAGGAGCTGAAGGCGAGTGAACAGTAACACTCTCGGCTTTCTGGGGCTTCTCAGAAGAGCTGGCAAGATAACGATCGGCTGCGAGCCTGTGTGCGAGAGCGCGCGGCTCGGCAAGGCGAGACTTCTGCTTATGGCGGAGGATATCTCGGCAAATACGAAAAAAACTGTACTGAGGCGTACAAAGGCATATTACCTGCATACCTATATAATAAGATGCTCCAAGCAGGAGCTGAGCAATGCTCTCGGGAAGCAGGCGGCGGTCATTTCCGTTGACGATGAAAAGGCGGCTTTGAGCCTCGAAAAAAAGCTCGCCGACGATAAGGAGGAATGTCACTATGATGATCAAATATAAGCTGAACGAGGTCGCGAAGGACCTCGGGCTCGCGCCGAAGGACGTTGCGGCGGCGCTCTTTGAGCACTCCGGCGCAAAGGCGAAGAGAAAGAACGCACAGTCCACTCTTACGGAGGACGAGCTTAACGTGATCTTTGAGTGCTTCACGCAGAAGAACACGATTGACGACGTTGAAGCGTACCTCGCAAAGGGCGCGAAGGCGGAGGAGGAAGCTCCGGCCGAGGTTCAGCCGGAGGAGAAGCCTGCCGAGGATAAGAGCGAAAAGCAGGAAAAGGCGGAGCCGGCTCCGGCAAAGCAGGAGAAGGCAGAGGAGAAGCCTCAGAAGCAGAAGAAGCAGGATAAGCAGGACAAGAGCCGCCGTCAGGGCGACCGCCCGGCAAAGCAGCAGGACAAGAAGCAGGAGCCTGCAAAGCAGGAGCCTGCAAAGCCTGCCGAGGATAACGGCAAGGAGAGGCGCCGCGTTATCGACACGAGAGCGGCAGTTGTAGACGTTGAGCGCTACAACGAGAAGTACGACAACCTCGCGAGCGAGAAGATGAAGCGCTCCGATTCGACCGTTTCCAAGCAGAAGATCAACCAGAAGTCACAGCGCAGAGGCAAGCCGAGAAACTCCCGCAAGGAGACGGAGGCAGAGCGCCTCAAGAGGATCGCGGCGGAGAGAAAGAGCAAGCAGATCACCGTATCTATCCCGGACGAGATCGTCGTTTCCGAGCTTGCGAGCCGCCTGAGAGTTACGGCAAACGAGCTTGTAAAGACTCTCTTCCTGATGGGGCAGATGGCGACGGTCAACGACGTTATCGACTTCGATACGGCTTCCCTCGCCGCTATGGAGCTTCACGCAAAGGTAGAGCATGAGGTGGAGGTTCCGATCGAGGAGCAGATCATCGACGACAGCGAGGATACCGATGAGAACCTTCAGGAGCGCGCTCCCGTCGTCGTTGTCATGGGACACGTTGACCACGGTAAAACCTCGCTTCTCGACGCGATCCGCGAGGAGAACGTCACTGCGACGGAGGCAGGCGGAATCACGCAGCACATCGGCGCATACAGGGCGCGCATTAACGACAGGGAGATCACCTTCCTCGACACGCCCGGACACGAGGCATTCACGACGATGCGCGCAAGAGGCGCTCAGGTAACGGATATCGCCGTTCTCGTCGTTGCGGCGGACGACGGTATCATGCCGCAGACGATCGAGGCGATCAACCACGCGAAGGCTGCCGACGTTTCGATCATCGTCGCGATCAACAAGATAGATAAGGAAGGCGCGGACATCGACCGCGTTAAGACGCAGCTCACGGAATACAACATAGTTCCCGAGGAGTGGGGCGGCGATGTTCCCTGTATCCCCGTTTCGGCGAAGAAGCGCATCGGCATCGAGGATCTTCTCGAGATGATCCTTCTCGTAGCGGACATGAAGGAGCTGAGAGCAAACCCGGACAGAGCGGCAAAGGGAACCGTTATCGAGGCGAAGCTCGACAAGGGCAGAGGCCCCGTTGCGACGGTCCTCGTTCAGAACGGTACGCTCAACGTCGGCGACATCGTAGTAGCCGGCACGGCGGTAGGCCGCGTCAGAGCTATGATGGACTACAAGGGCAAGCGCGTCAAGACGGCAGGCCCGTCATACCCCGTTGAGATAACGGGACTTGACGACGTTCCCACCGGCGGCGATACGTTCAACGCCGTAACGGACGAGCGCCTCGCAAGAGAGCTTGTTGAGCAGAGAAAGTCGAAGGCGAAGGAGGAGCTGTTCAACTCCATGCGCCCGAAGGCGGTAACGCTCGAAAACCTCTTCGACCAGATGCAGCAGGGCGAGATGAAGGAGCTGCAGATCATCGTCAAGGCGGACGTTCAGGGCTCCGTCGAGGCTGTCACGCAGTCGCTTCTCAAGCTGTCGAACGACGAGGTAAGGATCAATGTTATCCACGGCGCTGTCGGCGCGATCAACGAGTCCGACGTAATGCTCGCATCGGCCTCCGGTGCGATCATCGTTGGCTTTAACGTGCGCCCCGATTCCGTCGCAGAGGAGAACGCGAAGCGCGACGGCGTAGACCTGCGCTGCTACCGCGTCATTTACGACTGCCTCGAGGAGATCGAGAGCGCTATGAAGGGTATGCTCGCTCCGAAGACGAGAGAGGTCGTATACGGCAAGGCTGAGTGCCGCAACGTCATCAAGATCAAGAGCATCGGCTTCATCGCCGGCTCGTACGTCCTCAGCGGCAAGATCGTCAGAAATTCGCAGGCGAGAGTCGTCCGCGACGGCATCGTTATCTTTGAGGACGCGATCAGCTCGCTGCAGCGCTTCAAGGACGCCGTCAAGGAGGTCAGCGCCGGCTATGAGTGCGGTATCGGTCTTGAAAAGTTTGCCGACCTCAAGGAAGGCGACGTTATCGAGAGCTTCGGCATCGAGGAGTACCGCGACGAATAAATATAGTGTTGAGTGTGCAGACCGAAATACTGTATAAACTGGAGAAATAAAATGGCAAGTCACAAATTGGGAAGAAACACGGAGGATATCAAGCGCGAGCTTACGGCTGTTCTGCGCGAACTGAAGGATCCCCGCGTTGCAAATATCATGCTCAGTGTTGTGAGGGTTGACGTTTCAAGAGACCTCAGCTACTGCAAGGTCTACGTCAGCGCGATGGAGGGGCTGGACGCCGCGAATACGGCTGTTAAGGCGCTCAAAAGCGCAGCAGGGTACATTCGCCGCGAGGTCGGCTCACGCCTTTCGCTTCGCCACGTTCCGGCGATGACGTTTGAGGCGACGGACTCTATCGAATACAGCGCGAATATCTCGCATATCCTGAGCGAGCTTAATATAAAGGACGGTGAAGAAGATGGCGAAGACGACGGATCTGAATGATATCGCAAATGCGCTCAGAGAAGCGGACGACTTCGCGATCCTTACTCACCAGTACCCGGACGGAGATACCGTCGGCTCGGCGTTTGCGCTCTGCCGCGCTCTGAGGAAGCTCGGAAAGCGCGCCGGAGTCGTTGTGAACGGCAAGCTGGACAAGAAATTCGACTATCTCCTCAACAATTACGAGGATCAGGATTTCAAATACAAGACGGTCGTTACCGTCGATATCGCTGCGCCTCAGCTTCTCGGCGAGCTTCGGGAGGAATTTGAGGGCAGGATCGACATCAGCATCGACCACCATACGTCGAACAGCATCGAGGCAAAGCTGTCGTACGTCGATCCGAAGGCGGCGAACGCCGAAAATGTGCTGGAGCTTATCAGGCTTCTCAAAGCGGAGTTTGACAAGGATATGGCGAATGCTATCTACACAGGCATCTGCACCGACACGGGCTGCTTCAAATTTTCCAACGTCAACTCGGCGACGATGCGCGCAGCGGCGGACATGATGGATATCGGCTGCGACAGCACGGAGATAAACCGCGTAATGTTCGACCTCAAGTCGATGGCGCGTATTCGCATGGAGAAGGCGGTGCTCGATTCGCTCACGCTCCACGCCGGCGGCATGATCGCCGTTGTGAACACCACGATCGAGATGGAGCATGAGACGGGCGTGGGAGACACGGATATGGACGGCATCGCTTCGATACCGAGGCAGATCGAGGGCGTTTACATCGGTATCACGATCAAGGAAAAGGACGCCGGCAGATACCGCATCAGCATCAGGACGCTCGCCCCGTGCGACGCTTCGCGCATCGCCGAGGAGTTCGGCGGCGGAGGCCACCACGCGGCGGCAGGCTGCACCATGACGGGCGGCCTTTACGACGTGAAGACAAGGATCGTCGAGGCGGCGAAGGCCGAGCTTGAGCGCGCAGGTGTGAAATGAACGGCGTTATCGTTGTGAACAAGCCGCAGGAATTTACGTCGTTTGACGTCGTGGCAGTTATGAGAAGGCTCTGCGGTCAGAGGAAGATCGGCCACACGGGAACTCTCGATCCGATGGCGGAGGGCGTCCTTCCGCTTCTGCTCGGAACGGCGACGCGCGCGCAGGATATTCTCCCCGACAGCGACAAGGAGTACATAGCCGGGTTTTCCCTCGGCATGACGACGGACACGCTCGACATATGGGGCGAGGAGAGGTCGCGCAGCAGCAGGCGCGTAACGAGAGACGAGCTGCTTGCGCTTATCCCGGAGTTCACGGGCGGGATATCGCAGCTTCCGCCGATGTATTCCGCCGTCAAGAAAAACGGAGTACGGCTCTACGACCTCGCGCGGCAGGGCGCCGTCGTCGAGAGAGAGCCGAGAAACGTCACGATAACGGAGCTTGAGCTGCTTTCTTACGACGAGGAGAGCCGCAGCGGCAGACTCAGGGTGCTGTGCTCCAAGGGCACGTATATCCGCTCGCTGATAGACGATATCGGCGCAAGGCTCGGAGCAGGCGGCGTTATGACGTCGCTCGTGCGAACAAAGGCGTGCGGCTTTACGCTCGAAGACGCGAGGACGCTCGGCGAGATACGCTGCCTTTCGGAGGAGGGCGAAAAAAGCGAAAATACGCGCGCTCTTCTCAGAAGCGTGGAGAGCCTTTTCACGGATTACGACAGGCTTTCCGTGAGCGACAAGCAGGCGGTGCGCTTCAGAAACGGCAATCCGCTCGACCTTGCAAAGACGGAGCTTCGCTCCGGCGCGCGTGAAGGGCAGCTTCTCCGTGTTTGCAGCCGCAGCGGCGAATTTATCGCGCTCGGCAGGGTGGAGGGAGGCTCTGTCAAGGTCTTCAAAATGTTCTGGCAAAAAGAATCATAGAGCTTTTCAAGGAGAAACAAAATGAATAAACTGATTTCAATAATTGCAGCCGGGGCTGTGGCAGCCGTTTTATTTACTGGCTGCACGGGCGACGCTCAGAGCACGCCCTCCGCGTCCTCCGATGCCGCTTCTCAGACGGAGAGCGGCGAGACTATGACGGGCGACGGCACAAAGTCTCCGTCAGCTTACAGCAAGGATTTTAACGGATTCGTTCAGTATATGACGGACAACGGCTTTGTTGACGGCGAGGGTACAGACCTCACGGCGGCGGCGATCGGCGCGAAGACAGGCAAGCGCTTCACCGTATCGAGCGGCGTTTCAAAGCACACCGTCGAGCTTTACGAGTACGAGGATCAGACGTCGGAGATAGCGCAGAAGACGATCTCAAACGCGCGCAGCGACGGCTCGTTCCATCTTTTCGACAGCACAGAGACTATGACGAAGAACACGCTCGCCGTCGTAAGCGACGACGGACGCTTCCTGATGCTTTACACCGACAGCTCCGAGAGCGACGGCACGAACCAGCAGCGCGACGACGCGGCGCAGGCGGTCAGGAATTTCAGCAAGTAAAAGATTCCGCCGTCCCGGTTTGCCGATAAAAGAGCTTCCGGCAGCATACCCCCGTACCGTCTTATGGTGCGGGGGTTTTTTCGGCGCGGCGGCAGCGCCCGGTTTTGAAGGAATCGTTTGCAAATCCTGCAATTTTCTCCGTCAGCCGTCGGTTAAATGCGCTTTGGCGCGTGTTTTTTCGCAGCCTGAAACAAAAAATCCGCAATTTTTAAAAAAAATTAACGATTACAGCCGCTTTTTTTCGCAAAAACATTTGACTCTCATTTAATATTGTAATATAATAAATTGTGTGCTTTCCACGCTCGTGTACGCTGCACGGCGCAAGGCATATCCGGAGGGCTGCCGGAGGTCTGCAAGGTCCGGCTGTCGTGTCGATTAACTATATTTTTTGGAGGCTTTAAAAATGAGCAGAGTTTATAATTTTTCAGCAGGTCCGTCTATGCTCCCTGAGGCTGTTTTGAAGAAAGCCGCAGAGGAAATGCTCGACTACGAGGGCTGCGGTCAGTCCGTAATGGAGATGTCCCACCGTTCCAAGGTGTTCGATAAGATCATCAAGGACGCAGAGAAGCTCGTAAGAGAGCTTATGAACGTGCCGGACAATTACAAGGTGCTTTTCCTTCAGGGCGGCGGCTCCTCGCAGTTCACGATGGTAGCTCAGAACCTGATGAATAAGAATAACAAGGCTGATTACATCATCACAGGCCAGTGGGCAAAGAAGGCGTGGAAGGAGGCTTCCCGCTACGGCGACGCAAAGGCTGTTGCTTCCTCCGAGGATAAGGTCTTCTCCTACATCCCGAAGACGACGAGAGCAGACTTCCGCGACGATGCAGATTACGTTTACATCTGCATGAACAACACGATCTACGGTACGGTTTACCATGAGCTTCCCGATACGGGCGATATTCCGCTCGTTGCAGATATCTCCTCCTGCATCATGTCCGAGCCGATCGACGTTTCCAAGTTCGGTCTTCTCTTCGCAGGCGCTCAGAAGAACCTCGCTCCCGCAGGTCTTACGATCGTTATCGTTCGCGAGGATCTCATCGGCAACGCTATGGATATCACTCCGAATATGTTCAACTACAAGACTCACGCAGACGCTGATTCCCTCTTCAACACACCTCCGTGCTACACGATCTACATCGCAAAGCTCGTTATGGAGTGGATCAAGAACGAGGTCGGCGGCCTTGAGAAGATGAAGGAGCGCAACGAGAAGAAGGCGAATATCCTTTACGGCTTCCTCGACAGCTCGGAGCTCTTCAAGGGTACGGTAGTTCCCGAGGATCGTTCGCTCATGAACGTGCCGTTCGTAACGGGCGACGCAGACCTCGACGCTAAGTTCGTCAAGGAGGCAACAGAGGCAGGCTTCGTAAATATCAAGGGCCACAGAACGGTCGGCGGCATGAGAGCGTCCATCTACAACGCTATGCCGGTCGAGGGCGTTGAGAAGCTCGTTGCATTCATGAAGGACTTCGAGGCGGCTAATTCGTAATAATTCCCGGAATGCGGAGCCTGGGAAACGCTCGCTTCGCACCCCGGCGCATGATTTATGTATTCATTAGGGCGGCACAGGCGGCGCGGCAAGGCACCGCCTTTGCTCCATTTATTTAAATATTATTGGAGATGACAAAAATGTACAATGTACTGAAGCTCAACAAGATCGCTCAGGTCGGCATTGACAGACTCGGCGCCGGCTACACGGCATCTGACGACTGCTCGAACCCCGACGCCGTTCTTGTTCGTTCCGCTTCCATGCACGACATGGAGCTTCCGGACAGCCTCAAGGCTATCGCAAGAGCAGGCGCAGGCACAAACAATATCCCGATCGACAAGTGCACAAAGCAGGGCATCGTTGTGTTCAACACACCGGGCGCCAACGCTAACGCGGTTAAGGAGCTTGTGCTCGCAGGTATGCTCATGTCCTCGAGAGACGTTCTCGGCGGCATCGAGTGGGCGATCAAGGGCAAGACGCTCGGCGTCGTAGGCCTCGGCGCGATCGGCGCTCTCGTTGCAAACGCAGCGGCAGCTCTCGGCATGAAGGTAATCGGCTACGATCCGTTCCTCTCCGTTGCAGGCGCTCTCAGACTCGACACCTCCGTTGAGTACAAGGCAAACCTCGACGACATCTTCGCGGAGAGCGACTACATCTCGCTCCACGTTCCGCTCAACGCCGACACGAAGGGCACTGTATGCGCGGCTACGATCGCAAAGATGAAGGACAATGTCCGCATCATGAACTTCGCAAGAGACGGTCTCGTAAACTCCACAGACCTTCTTGAGGGACTCAGAAGCGGCAAGATCGCAGCATATGTCACAGACTTCGCAACGGACGATATCCTCTGCGAGGATAAGGTCATCGCGCTTCCGCACCTCGGCGCTTCCACTCCCGAATCCGAGGACAACTGCGCCGTTATGGCTGCCGACGAGATCAAGGCTTACCTCGAGAACGGCTCGATCATCAACAGCGTAAACCTCCCGGCAATGAAGCTCGGCAAGATCAAAGGCTCCAGAGTCTGCGTTATCCACGAGAACAAGGCTGATATCCTCCCGGCTATCACCTCCATGTTCAAGAGCACAAACGCTGTCGAGAGCAAGGCAAGAGGCGACTATGCGTACACGGTAGTTGATACCGACGACGAGATCAGCCCCGACATCGCATTCATCGAGGGCGTAATCAAGGTAAGAATCGTAAAGTAAGACGGTTTTTCGGCGGAGGCGTGAAGACGCCTCCGCTTTTTGCGGTTTACCGGAATATTTTTCAGCTTTCAACTTGACAAATCCCTCCGGCAATGATATAATATGTAAGCATCGTGGACGGACCATTAGCTCAGTTGGTTAGAGCAACCGGCTCATAACCGGTTGGTCCGGGGTTCGAGTCCCTGATGGTCCACCTTCAAAGCGCCCCCGAAGCTCATGCTCCGAGGGGCGTTATTTCTTCTCGTCCGTGAGCGATGCACGCCTGCGAAAAAATTTTTTATTTTTTTTGAAAAAACACTTGCATTTTCCGAAAGAGTGTGATATAATAACAAAGTCGTCGGAAAACGAAAGCATTCGTTTCCGCAGCAGTTGGTGTTGATTGCATTGAGGGTACACCTGTTCCCATTCCGAACACAGAAGTTAAGCTCAATTACGCCGAAGATACTTGGGTGGTGACGCCCCGGGAAAATAGGATAAGCTCAATTACGCCGAAGATACTTGGGTGGTGACGCCCCGGGAAAATAGGAAGACGCCAACACAAACAGACAGTCGCTTGTGCGGCTGTTCTTTTTTTGCGAATTTTTGGGGCGAGCCAAAGCGGCTCGCTCTTTTTTGAAGAATTGGCAAAAAAATATGCAGCACCGTCAAAGGCGGACTGCGCCCTCTTTTGATGCTGCATCTGCTGCCGAACAGGCATTATTTTTTACTCAGACCTCGCCCTCGCTCTCCGGCATGAGATCGTCGAGCGTGATCTCGCGGAGCACGCGGCAGGGGTTTCCGGCTGCCACGACGTTCGCCGGAATGTCCTTCGTCACGACGCTTCCGGCGCCTATGACGGTGTTGTCGCCGATCGTGACTCCGGGGCAGATCTGAACGCCGCCGCCGATCCAGACGTTGTTTCCGATCGTGACGGGCGCGGCGAACTCGAAGCCGTGAATATTCCTCTGCTCGGCGACGATCGGGTGCGCCGCCGTGTAGATGCCGACGTTCGGCGCGATAAAGGCGTTGTCTCCGATCGTGACCTTGGCGCAGTCGAGGATCACCAGATTGTAGTTTGCGTAGAAGCGCTCTCCAACCTCGATGTTGCAGCCGTAGTCGCAGAGAAACGGCTGCTCGATCCAGATCCGCTCGCCCGTTTTCCCGAGAAGCTCCTTCAGCGCCTTGACGCGCTCCTCCTCCTCGTCAGGCATGAGGTCGTTGAATTTGCGGCAGAGCAGGCGCGCGCGCATACGCCCCTCAAGAAGCTCCGCGTCCTCCGCGTTGTACATCATGCCGGCGATCATCTTTTCGCGTTCAGTCATGTTTCGTCCTCCTGTTCCGTGTAGATGTTGTAAAGCACGGCGGCGCTCGCAAGCGAAGCGAGCATCAGAAAGATCCCCAGTCCTGCGCGGACGCGCCTGCCGGTCGTCACGCTGCCGTTCGGAGACGGCTCCTCCGCCGTTTCGATAATATATGTGTCGCTCTCGTCGATATCCGGCAGAGCGTGGGAGTCGTCTCGCCGCCGTGATGAATGCTGCGGGCTTTCGGAGTTTTCCTCGCTTTCGCCGCCTGATGTTGAAAACTTTGATGATGCAGCCGCCGGAATACTCTCACTCACCGACGATACCGCCGACGAAGCGCTGTCCGAGCCTGCGGAAATACTCTCGCTCACCGACGGAACCGCCGACGAAGCGCTCTCCGAACCCGAGTCTGTGCGCGAGACGGGCAGACCGCCTGCAAAGAAAACTCCGGCGACCATAAGCGCGCCCGTAAGGAAGACGACGGCGCAGATCACCGCGCCGAAGGAGAGAAGCCGGCTCTTCCTGCGCGGAGGCGGCGGAGGGGGCGCAGTTCTGCTGACATTGGAGACGACGTCCTTCCCGTAGTAGCTTTCAAGCTGCTTGGAGACGTAGTCGTCTACGTTTGAATGCTCATCCTTCATTCTTACAGTTCACCCCCGATGTCATAGTTTATGAATAAGAATATCAAATGTAAAATGCAGGAACCCGGAAGCGGCGCCGCACTTTGCATTGAAAAGCCGTTTACCTTCTGCTTCCGCCTTTTTTGTAGTCGCTGATAACGTCGTACAGCAGCGCGGAAAGACCGATCGCGGCTGTTGCGGCGGCGCATACGGCGCCGATCGTCCGGCGCGTGTGCAGGCGCTTCGATAGCTTCCGGAGACTCTCCGCTATGAGCGCCTCGTCTGCGCCCCCTGCCTCAACGCGCAGGTGCGGCGCGGAAATGACGGCTGCGCGGCGGCTCTCGTAGTAGCGGCGGCAGCTCTCACAGCCCTCCAGGTGGCTCTCGACGGCCGCCCTCGTCTCGGCGCTCGCTTCGCCGCTCTCGCATTTGTCCGCAAGGTCGCGGATCATATCACATGGTATGCTCATTTTTAAGCTCCTCCTGTAATTTCTTTTTCGCTCTGTAAAAGATCACCTTTGCCGAGCTTTCCGATATGCCGAGCGCCGCTGCCGTCTGAGCGAAGCTCATCGAGGCGTATATGCGGTACTGCACGACGTCGCGGTACTTCTCCGGCAGCTTTTCCACGCAGCGCCTCACAGCCGCCGCCTCGCCTGCGCGCTCAACGATGAACAGCGGATCGCAGTCCGCGCCGCACGGAAGGCTCTCCGTCAGCTCGCCGAGGCTCACGTCCTTTCGGCGCTTTGCTTTGCGAAGGTGCTTGCAGTAAACGTGCTTCGCGATAGAGGCGATAAAGGTGAACATATCGCTCTCCCCGGAGAAGCGGTGGAGCGAGAGTATCGTCTGGTAAAACGTCTCCTGCGTGAGATCCTCCGCAAGCTCGCGGCTGCCGCACAGCTTCAGCAGAAAGAGGTATATTCTGTTGTAGTATGTCCGGCAGACGGTCTCGTATTCCTCCCGCATAGGCGCTCCTCTCCGCGTTTTTTCTTCATATTTAGCATATCATGACGAGCTTGGTCTGTCAAATAAATTTTTTAAAAAAAGGTATTGACATATGAACTGTACTATGCTATATTTGTATTGTACTAATTGAAGTGGTACAATCAATCATACACCGCGGTGATGCAGCTCGCAATCAAAAAGCGGAAACGGAAAATGACCGCTCCCGCAGTGCGTTTTGAGCATCACAGCCACCTGTGCGTATACGCTGATTGTATTACTTGGTTTACATCAAATGACATAATATGATATCCGCGAAAGGAGGAATAGTTTTGTTTGGCACATTCCGCATCAATTACCGGAGCGGCGAGCCGATATATCAGCAGATATACAATGAGGTCGTGAAGGAGATCTCGCTGGGGCTTCTCATGCCGCAGGAAAAGCTCGCTACGGTGCGTGAGCTTGCGTCTGCGCTCGGCATCAACCCGAACACCGTCTCAAAGGCGTATCAGATGCTGGAGCAGAGCGGCTACATCTACTCGGCGGTGGGGAAGGGCTCATTTGTCGCCGACAGCACAGGCAGGCTCGCAGGGCTAAAGGAGAGCACTCTGCGCGCGCTTGAAAAGGATGTCAAGGACGCAGAACGGCTCGGCGTGACGGAGGACGAGGTCACGGCGATAGTAAAACAGACGTATAACGGAGGTGACGGTCACAATGCTTGAAATCAGAAATATCACTAAGAAATTCGGAGATGTTACGGCGCTCGACAGCCTTTCGTTCTCTGTGCCGGACAGCTCTGTTTTCGGGCTTATCGGCTCGAACGGCTCCGGCAAATCGACGCTGCTGAGGATAATCTCCGGCATTTACCGGCCTGACGGCGGCGAGACGCTGATCGACGGCGAAAGCACGTTTGAGAACCCCGAGGTCAAGGAAAAATGCTTCTTTATCCCCGATTTCCCGTATTTTTACAACAACTCGACAGTTGAAAACCTTGCCGCGCTTTACAGAGAGCTTTACCCGTCGTGGGACGAGGAGAAGTATCAGAAGCTCTGCTGCATTTTCCCGATCGGCGTGAAGGACAGGATCATAAATATGTCGAAGGGTATGCAGAGGCAGGCGGCGCTCATGCTCGCGCTCTCGGCGTGCCCGAAGTACATCATGCTCGACGAGATATTCGACGGACTCGATCCCGTCGTTCGTCAGCTCATCAAGAAGCTCGTCATGGAGATGGTCGCCGATTACGGCGCGACGGTCATTATCGCCTCGCACAACCTGCGCGAGCTTGAGGACGTCTGCGACCACATCGGACTTATCCACAAGGGCGGCATCATCATGGAAAAGGAGCTTGACGAGGCGAAGCTCGGTATCCACCGCATTCAGGCGGTATTTGCAAACGATCTCGGCGAGGGCGTTTTCAGCGATCTCGACGTCGTCAAGCTGCAGCGGCAGGGCAAGATGTACCTGCTCACGGTCAGAGGCGACGGCGAAGCGATAGAGAGCGCGCTGAATGCGCTCAACCCGATTTACATGGAGATGCTTCCGCTCACGCTCGAGGAAGTATTTATCAGTGAAATGGAGGCGGTAGGTTATGACATCGACAATATTCTCAAGTAAGACGTTCCCGACGTTTTACAAGTGGGCGCTGAGGAGAAACAAGGCGGTCATGGTCGTGTTCTCCGTATTGCTTTCGCTCGCGCTGGTGATTGATCTTTACGCTATGTCGCTCACATGGCCTGTGGGAAGCGATGCGCAGGATCGGACCGTCACCGAATACGGCGAGATCGGTCTGGCAACGCTCATAATTTTTCAGTGCGGAGCCGTATTGTTCACGTTTATCTCGGCGCTCGGCACGTTCTCCTTCCTGCACAACAAGCGCAGCACCGATATGTTCGGCTCGATTCCGTCAACGCGCGGCAATCTCTTTCTCGCTCACCTGCTCGGAGGCATTTCCTCCGTTGCCGGACCTTACCTTCTGGCGAGCATTATCGTCATGGGGGTTACGGCGAGGTCGTACGAGTATTTAATCCGGGACCTTGCGGTCTTCGGCACGGGCTTTCTCTGCCTTGCGGCGGCTTACGCATTCACGGCGCTGATCGCGTACTGCTGCGGCACGATCCTCGACACGGCGATCGTCACGATAGCCGTCAACGCGATATATGTCGGCACGGTCGGTCTTCTGTGGGGCGCTGCCTCCGAGATGATCCCCGGACTTGACTTCGAGAATATCGTCTATTCTCCCGTCTTCCCGGCTTTCGCTCCGTACTCCTTCTGCTTCTTCTGCGATTTCTATCTGGTGGACGGCGAAATGACCTCCTTCTTTGCGCTGCTTGCGTGGAACGTGGTCTTCCTGGCAGGCATTTTCGCTCTCGCTCTCTTCGCGGCGCAGCGCCGCAAGTCAGAGGTGGCGCAGAGCGGATTCTCCGTCAAGTGGCTTCCCCTGGCGATCAAGGCAGGCGGCTCCGTCGTTGCCGGCGGCATAATCGGCTGCATCGCTGCGCTTTCGAGCAGCTCCGGCCTTGCAAATATGGCGATCTACACATTCTGGTACGTCATTATCGGCTTCGCAGCGTTCTTTATCCTGCACGTGATCTTCTCGCGCGGACTTAAAGGCAAATTCCTGCCGTCGTTTATCGTGTACGCCGCAAGCAGCGTCGTATCGCTCACCGTCATTTTCCTGCTGATGACCGGCCTCGGGATCGACACATACGTGCCGCAGGCTCAGAATGTCAAGTCGGTACACCTTGATAACAGAGAATATAAGGATCCCGAAAACATTGAGCGCATCACGCAGATCCACAAGATCATCACGGAAGGTCTGCATAAGGAAAATGATTACCCGTACTACCTCGGCAGCGAGCCGTATATTTACAGCGAAGAAACGTATGAGTATGACGACTACGGAAATTATGTCCCCGGGTCGTCGTCGTCGGATAAGGCAGTGGAATCGCTGCGCAATCTCTATCCTCTCACATATGAATGCGGCTTCGATTTCGAGTATTCAAAAAAGATCGGCTTTAAAACGATCCGCTCTTACTATATCGGCATGATCAAGCGTTCGGGCGGCGAATACGTTTACGACTACGAGGCGATCGAAAATCTGCTGAGAGAGATCTACAATTCGGAGGAATTCAAGCGTCAGTACGTTGATGATATAATCTGGGACGACGAGGAGCGCGCAAAATTCACTCTTTCCGATTCCGCGTCTGCGTCATCAAATGCGTCACAGGTCAATTTCGTCAGCTATATGCCAAACACGGATTCCTATATTTCGACTCCGACGAGTTACAGCTACAAAACGGTCGGCTCGTACGTCCTCCCGACGGATGATGAGTTCGAGGAGGGGCTTGTCAAGGTGCTGAAGGAGGATATCCTTGCCGACAAGGAATACTACAAGATTGTTATGCTCGAAGCTAACAGCGGCAAGAAGTCGGTCGGCGACAGCTACCTCTCGCTCAGGCTCGAATACAGGGTAAGAGAAGAGTACTGGAAAGACGTCGCGATAAACGGAAAAAACTGGAATCCTACGGGTAATATTGATGTCCCGATGTACTACACCAACACGATCGGGTACCTCAAGGCTCACGGCATTCCGACGGTTTACAGCGAATACGTCAATATCGGACTTGAGTACATTGATCCGGTCGCGTATGTCCAGACGTCGCAAGCGGCGTTCGACACCTATTACCCGGCGTTTGCGATGAGCGGCGACAGGAGCGACCTTAAAAATCTGACCGACGAGATATCCATGAGCCTCGCGTACATGGGCATCATGAGAAACGGTATGAACGACGATCCCGAGGAGTGGTACAGGGATCACGGCGGCGAGTTCCGCACAAAGGTGGACAACCTCACAACGAAGATGTACACGGACCTTCTGGAGGAAGGCAAAAAGGTATTTGACGATACGTACTGCAACAGCTATATGAGGGACCAAGGCTACGAAGACGGTGAGGGCTACTTCTGCCTTGCGGATACGATCATCAGGGAGCTTGACGCGCAGGCGGCGCAGATGGTGTTTGAGGTCAACAAAGGCGTTGTGACCGAAGGAACAGATCCCTCACGCGACAAGAAGGACAAAGAGGCTGCAAGCGACACGGACAGCGGAAGGGAAAGCGACAAGGATAAAGCAGCCTCCGACACAGACAAGGAGACAGCCTCGAAGCCTGCCGGCGGAGCTTCCGAAAAAACGGCTTCGGGAGATACGTCGTCTGTGATCGACGCAGCGGCATGATCCTTTAAGAACGAGTTCGACGTAATTGCATATATACCCCGAAGGGCGCAGTCTGCAAAAGGGCTGCGCCCTTTATCTTTCGCAGCAGCTTTTGGGGGATCGTTTTTCCCGTTTCTCAGATGTGCTTCGGAGAGACGCAGCCGACGGAGCGGAAGTGTCCGGATATCTGCCAAAAAATGAAATTTTATTTACAAATTCCCTATTGTATGATATTGTTTTTTATGTTATAATTCAAGGTGGCTGATTATGTATTGACGAAACGGGACGGCTTTTGTCCCGGAAAATATTGAATTGAAGGAAGGGGGAACGTCGGTGAGGTGCTTTTACTGTATGGAGGAGTACGACGAGGATATTGACGTTATCTGCCCGTACTGCGGCAACGACGTCGTCGCTCCGGACAGCGACAGCTACTGTCTGCCTGCCGGCACGGTCCTCGCGGAGCGCTACGTTCTCGGGCGCGTGCTCGGAGACGGCGGCTTCGGCATCACATATATAGGCTACGACAAAGCGCTTAAACGCAAGGTCGCGGTCAAGGAGTATTTCCCGAACGAATGCGTTACGCGCCAGAAGGGCGAGGAAAGCGTAAGCCCGTTCAGCGGCGAGCGCGGCGAGCGCTACGAGCGCGGACTAAAGAGCTTCCAGAGCGAGGCTCAGAGGCTTGCGAAGCTCGGCTCGATCGAGGGCGTCGTCAATGTTTTCGACGTTTTCGCGGCAAACGGCACGGCGTACATCGTTATGGAATACCTCAGCGGCGAGACCGTCGCGCAGATGGTCGAGGGCAGGAAGTTCCTCGGCTTCGGCAAAACGATGAATATCATCGTGTCCGTATTGAAGAGCCTTAAAAACGTACACAACGCCGGCGTTATCCACCGCGATATATCGCCGAAGAACATCATAAAGACGAAGGAGGGCAAGATCGTCCTCATCGACTTCGGCGCCGCGAAGCCCACAACGCTTGCGATGTCGCGCACGGCGTCGCTCGTGCTCACGCAGGGCTACGCGCCGATCGAGCAGTATGACAACAACCTTTCGCAGGGCACGTGGACGGACGTCTACGCCGTCGCCGCGACGATGTACTATATGCTCACCGGCGTCACCCCGGACTCGGCGAATTCGCGCCTTGTCTCCGACACGCTCGTGCCGCCCTCGGAGCTTCACCCCGGCTTGCCGGACAAGCTCGACGACATCATGAAAAACGCGCTTGCCGTCCGCCCGGAGGACAGAACGCAGACTGCCGGCGAGCTGCTTGAGCAGATTTGGTCGCTGAGGAACGCGCAGAATACGACGCGCCGCCCGAAGCAGAAGAAGCCGGACAAGGCGACGACGGTAAACGTGCCGCCGACGCCGCTGAGCGCGCTGAAGCAGAAGTCCGGAAGGAAGGAGCAGCCGCAGGCGAAGAAGCAGTGGAAGCAGTACGCCGGAGGCGCGCAGAATCCCTCGGAGGAGCTTTCAAAGGAGCCGCCTCAGCCGCACATCATCACGATATCGAAGAGGCTGGGCGAGAGCCTTATCCCCGAGAACGAGGACGTTCCCGAGAAGCCGAAGAAGAAGCTGCCCGTTCCGCTGATCGCGGCGGTCGTTGCGCTCGTCGCGGTGCTCGGTGTTCTCGTCGCCGTCGGCTACCACGACAGGGCGAACAACATGACTGTCCCCAATTTCACCGGAAAGAAGATAGACGAAGTGCTATCGGACTCGGAGTATTCGTTCGACTTTGAGACCGTCTACACATACGATCCCGACACGGAGCTTGACGTCATTGTCGCTCAGTCTCCTGCGGCGAGCGCGATCCACGTCCGCAAGGATTCGCGTGTGCGCCTGACTGTCAACAGCACGAATTCCGAGGTCAACCTTCCCGTCCTTGCGAAGATGACGGAGACGGTCGCGGAGACGACGCTGAAATCGCTCTACCTTGAAACAAACGTCGTATACGTCAATAACGACGAATTTACGGACGGCACGGTCGTTTCGAGCGAACCGTCGAGCGGCTCGAAGGTGAAGGTCGGAACCGTCGTCACGATATACGTCGCGCAGAACAGCGTGGCAGTTCCCGACCTCAGAGGGAAAACGCTCCAGCAGGCAACGGACGAGCTGACCTCTCTCGGCCTCGCTGTCGGCGAATCGTCGTACGATTACAGCGAGGACTACGACACGGGCTGTATCATCTCGCAGGGCATCGAGCCTAACACGAAGGTGGTCAAGGGCACGTCGGTAACGGTCGTTATCAGCTCCGGCAAGCCCGTACCCGTTACTCTTGAAACGAAGGTCAGCCTTGAGGGAATGGGCACTCCGCTGACCGTCAAGGTTGTCTGCGACGGCACGACGGAGCTTGAACGCAACCGCTACTCGCTCGTCTTTGACGACTCCGAGAGCGTCAGCATCACGCGGAATATCAACGAGGGCACGAAGCAGGTCGAGGTATATATCGACGACGAGCTGTATCAGGTCTATGATTTCGACTTTGAAAGCGGCAGCGTCACAATGACCGAGCAGCACGAGGTCAGCGCGCAGAAGCGCCGCTCCGAGAGCAGCAAGTCCGAAAGCTCGAGAACCTCGTCGAAGGCAGAGTCCTCCGAGCCGGAGAGAACGCCGGAGTCGTCGAGAGCGGAAAGCTCCGCAGCGTCCTCCGAGGAGGAAAAGCCGTCTGAGAACACCTCGTCGGCGGCGATCTTCCCCGCCCCCGCATTCGGCAGCGATACATAAATTCATCAGCCGCTGAATAGATCACGTTATGCGAACCGAGTACCGGTTTTGCCTGATCCTTTTTGTCAGATCGGTGTCTCGATTATTCTCCGCCGGTGCTGGATCGCTTTCAGCACCGGCGGCTTCTTGATAAAGACGAACATATCCCGCCGCGTGGCTGCATAATATGCACCATGACGATCCGCCTGCTTCCGGCAGGGCGGGGGACGAATCAACAGTGAAGGGCTGATAATGCGGAATGACTGAAAAAACTGCGGTTAAAGCTACGATAAAGGACATCAAGCCGGGGCAGAGCGCGCGCGTTGAGAGCCTCGGCGGCGACGGCGCGCTGCGCCAGCATTTTCTCGATATGGGGCTTATCCCCGGCACACAGATCACCGTCGTCAAATATGCGCCGATGGGCGATCCCGTCGAGCTGAAGCTGCACGGCTACGAGCTGACGCTTCGCCTCGACGACGCCGCAAAGATCGGAGTTGTCCCGACGGAGAAGCGCAAAACATCATCGGGCGCAGGCCTCTTCAAGCCGCGCTCCGAGCATCCCGGACTCGGCGAGGGAGGACGCTTCCACCCGAAGGGCAGCGGAGACGAGCTTCCCGAAGGCGAGAAGCTGACGTTTGCGCTCGTCGGCAATCAGAACTGCGGCAAAACGACTCTTTTTAACCGCCTCACCGGCTCGAAGCAGCACGTCGGCAATTTCCCGGGAGTCACGGTAGACCGCAAGGACGGCGAGATAAAGGGCTACCCCGGCACCGTCGTCACCGATCTGCCGGGAATATACTCGATGTCGCCGTATTCGAGCGAGGAGCTTGTCTCGCGGGATTTCGTCCTCGGCGAGAAGCCGCGCGCGATCATCAATATAGTTGACGCAACGAATATAGAGCGCAACCTCTACCTCACAATGCAGCTTCTTGAGATGAACATACCGACCGTCGTTGCGCTCAATATGATGGACGAGCTGACGGGCAGCGGCGGCTGCGTAGACGTGAACGAGATGGAGAAGCTGCTGGGCGTGCCTGTCGTGCCGATATCGGCGGCGAAAAACGCAGGTATCGAGGAGCTTGTGGAGCACGCCGTCCATATCGCAAAATATCAGGAGCGCCCTTTGCGGCAGGATTTCTGCGGCAAAACGGAAAACGGCGGCGCCGTACACCGCTGCCTGCACAGCATATGCCACCTGATCGAGGATCACGCCGAAAAGGCAGGGATACCGCTTCGCTTTGCGGCGAGCAAGGTCGTGGAGGGAGACGAGCTTATAATCTCGCGCCTCGCCCTTGACAAGAACGAGGAGGAGGCGATGGAGCATATCGTCGTTCAGATGGAGCGCGAGCGCGGTCTCGACAGAAGCGCCGCGATCGCCGATATGCGCTTTTCCTTCATACTGCGGCTGTGCAAAGCCGCGGTGACGAAGCCGGCGGAGACGCGCGAGCACGCACGCAGCCGCCGCATAGATACGATCCTGACGGGCAAATACACGGCGATCCCCGTTTTCATAGCGATCATGGGGCTTGTGTTTTTCCTGACGTTCAACGTAATCGGCGCATTCCTCCAGAAGCTCCTTGAGTCGGGGATAGGCGCGCTGACAGCCGCCGCCGACACGGCGCTGACGAACGCCGGGGTGAACGAGGCGATCCACAGCCTCATAATCGGCGGAGTTTTCGAGGGCGTGGGCGCCGTTGTGAGCTTCCTGCCGATAATCGTGACGCTCTTCTTCTTCCTCTCTCTGCTTGAAGACAGCGGATACATCGCGCGCGTCGCGTTCGTGATGGATAAGCCCCTGCGGCGGCTCGGACTTTCGGGGCGCAGCATCGTGCCTCTGCTGATCGGCTTCGGCTGCTCCGTTCCGGCGGTGATGGCGACGCGCACGCTGCCGAGCGACCGCGACCGCAAAATGACCGTACTTCTCACGCCGTTCATGAGCTGCACGGCGAAGCTGCCGATCTACGCATTCTTCGCAGAGGCGTTTTTCCCGGGCAGGAGCTTTGCCGTCGTATTCGTGCTTTATCTGCTCGGCATCGTTACGGGAATACTCGTTTCGTTCCTGTACAAGGCGTTCGTCTTCCGCGGCGAGCCTGTGCCGTTCGTGATGGAGCTGCCGAATTACCGCCTGCCGTCGGCGAGAAACGTCCTCCAGCTTCTCTGGGAGAAGGCGAAGGACTTCCTGCAAAAGGCGTTCACCGTTATCCTCGTTGCGACCGTGGCGATATGGTTCCTTCAGCGCTTTGACTTCCGCCTCGACGTCACGGACGATCCGCACAGCAGCATTCTTGCCGTCTTAACGGGCTTCCTCGTGCCGATGATGAAGCCGATCGGACTGGGCGACTGGCGGATCCTCGTCGCGCTCTTCTCCGGCTTCATTGCGAAGGAGAGCGTCGTCACGACGCTGAACGTACTCTACGCCGACAACGTGACCGCCGCGATGAGCACGCTCTCCGCCGCCTGTCTGCTCGTCTTCTCGCTGCTGTACACGCCCTGCGTCGCAGCCGTAGCGTCGGTAAAGCGCGAGCTTGGTGCGAAATGGGCGGTCGCCGTCGTCGTGTGGCAGTGCGTGATAGCCTGGATCGTCACTCTGCTCGTACACCTGGCAGGAGTAGCGTTCTTTGTGAATTAAAAATTCAAAAATTTTAATACAAAAATTCTAAGGAGCCACTGAATAAATCACGTCCTGCGGACTGAGCACCCATCTCGCTTGTTCTTTTTGGTCAAATTGCTTTCAAAACCCTTGAAATACGTCAGTA
>CADAYJ010000038.1 GCA_902792115.1 uncultured Ruminococcus sp.
ATCCCGCGGCAGCTGCTGCCGGAGGTAAAGAGCAGCAGCGAGGTCTACGGCAGCGTCACGGTAATGGGAGCCGATATACCGATCGGCGGTATCGCAGGTGACCAGCAGGCTGCTCTCTTCGGTCAGGGCTGCTTTAGCTCCGGTGACGCAAAGAATACGTACGGAACAGGCTGCTTCCTTCTCGAACACACCGGCTGCGAGCGCATCAAGAGCCGCCACGGCCTTATCACCACAGCCGCAGCAACGGAGGCAGGCGCCGCTCCGGAATACGCCCTCGAGGGAAGCGTTTTCGTCGGAGGAGCGGTGATACAGTGGCTTCGCGACAGTCTCGGCGTTATCCGCGAATTCCGCGACTGCGAGTATTTTGCAACGAAGGTCGGGAGCAGCGGCGGAGTATACGTCGTCCCGGCTTTTGCAGGTCTCGGTGCGCCGTATTGGAATATGCACGCCAGAGGTACGATCACCGGGCTTACGCGGGGAACGAGCATTGAACACATCATCAGGGCGTCGCTTGAGTCTATCGCTTATCAGACCGAGGATCTTCTCGGCGCAATGTCAGCGGACAGCGGAAAGAAGATAACCGCCCTTCGCGTAGACGGCGGAGCTGCGGCAAACGATTTCCTGATGCAGTTCCAGGCCGATATCTCGGCAGCGGACGTCGTGCGTTCGCAGACGAGAGAAGCTACTGCCGCAGGTGCAGCCTTCCTTGCAGGGCTTGCCGTCGGCTTCTTTAAGGACAGAGACGAGATACTTTCCCTCTGCCGCGAGGGCGGAAGGTTCTCTCCGAAAATGAGCGAAGAGGAACGAAGAAAGAGTCTCGAAGGCTGGCACAAGGCAGTAGAAGCCGCGCAGGTAAGTGTTTAACAGGAGGTGAATTATTATGAGTGTCAGAAAAAATGATAAAAAGGTACCGTCCTCGGACGGGATACACACGCTCTCGGGCGTTGTATATATCCCGGACGGCGCGATAAAAGGGATCGTTCAGGTCGTTCACGGCATGAAGGAGTATATAGGCCGCTACGATAATTTCATGACGGAGCTTGCCGAAAACGGTTACATAGTCTTCGGTCACGATCATCTCGGCCACGGCCGCACCGCAGGCAAAGATGAGCTTGGATTCATCGCGCACAAGGACGGCTGGAAACACCTTGTTGACGACGTCGGCGTATTCGGAAGCGAGGTTAAGAAGGAGCTGGAGCCGCTTATTGCCGAGAGAAACGGAGATAAGAAAAAAGTGCCGTATATTCTCTTCGGCCACAGCATGGGATCGTTCGTCGTTCGTCTTGCCGCCGAAAAATTTGATCGTTACGACAAGCTGATCGTCATGGGTACCGGCGGTCCCAATCCTGCGACAGGCGCCGGGATCGCCTTCCTAAAAATGGACGTTGCCCTGAAGGGCGAGCGCCATTTTTCAAAAACAGCAAACAAACTTGTCTTCGGTTCGTATAACGACCGCTTTAAGGGCGAGGACGGTACGGCTTGGCTGAGCGTAAACCGGCAGAATGTTGAAAAGTACGACAACGATCCCTCATGCAGATACAATTTTTCAGCCTCCGCAATGCTCGACCTTTTGCACCTTGTGAAGGAGAGCAACAGCGGACGCTGGTTCTCCTCGGTAAATAAGACTATGCCGATCCTTCTCACCGCAGGCGGCGAAGATCCCGTCGGAAGCTACGGCGAGGGCGTACGTACTGTGTACGACAGGCTCGCAAAAAACGGCGCAAACGTAACGATCAAGCTCTACGACGGCTACCGGCATGAGATACTTAATGACTACTGCAGCGAACAGGTCATTAAGGATATTCTTGAATTTATCGCATAAAACAGATGCACCGGAGATCGCGTTCCGGTGCATTTTTTTCAGTGTTATCGCAGAGTTTTCATCGCGCTGATGTCGTACGTCCTGATGTACTGCCCCGGATTCATGCCGTGAGTCAGATAGTCAAGGTACAGTTTCGCGCAGGCGAGGCTGTCGCTGTCCGCCTTGTGGTGGTCAAGCTCTATTCCGCAGTGACGGCACATCGTGTCCAGCTTGTGGTCGGGGAGAGAAGGGTAGCAGCGCCGCCCCATTTGTACGGTGCAGGCGTAGCGCAGCGTCTGAGGCGCGTCGAGCCGGTAGTGTTTCAGGCAGCACGCCAGCACGCGCATATCGAATGCCGCGTTGTGAGCAAGCAGAAGACCGCTCTGCATCAGCTTTCCGTACCGTTCCCACACGGCCGGGAACGCAGGGGCGCTTTTTGTCATCTCCGGTGTGATCCCGGTAAGTGCTATGTTAAAACGATTAAAATACGTCTCCGGATCTATCAGAGTTGAGTATGTGTCAACGACGCGCCCGTCCTCGATCACTGCTATTCCGATCGAGCTCATGCGGTCGTTGCGTGAATTAGGCGTCTCAACGTCGAATGCGATGATCCTTCCGTCTCCAACAGGTTTTTGCATTTTTCCGCCTCCAATCAAAGAGCTGATATCATTATACGACATTATCCGGATAATTTCAATAATTTCCTCTTTGACGGCGCAGGCGTTAAAGCCGTGAACAGCAGCGTCACGGCTGCCGCATTATTCCACACTAAGTTTTATGAAGCATTATTGACATTTCAAATTCCGTTTGGTATAATTAAATTGCGGAGGTTTATTGATCCGCGGAAAGTATATGATATGTTTGATCTGACCGGGCCTTTGTGAAAGGGTGATGCGGCATGGGCGTAAATATTTCAAACGAGGAGCTTGCACTTCTCAGACAAATGCAGAACGATATGAATGTCAGCAAGATGAGGTCGTTCCATCACCACGGTACGATCACCGTCTTTGACCACTGCACAAATGTCGTTATGACGAGCCTGAGTATCGCAGACAAGCTGTCGCTCGGAAAAAAGCAGAAGGAGAATATCATCATCGGCGGTATGCTGCATGATTTCTTCCTTTACGACTGGCACGAGGGGCGCATACGTGAAGACGGTATACACTGCTGGCTTCACCCAAAGGTCGCGCTCAAAAATGCAAGCGAGCATTTCGAGCTGAATCGTCAGCAAAGGAACATAATACGTTCCCATATGTTCCCGGCTACTCTGCTGCATCCGCCTACGTGCAGAGAAGCGTGGATCGTTTCTGCTGCCGATAAGATATGCGCCGTTAAAGAGTATTATGCGTGCAAAAAAATGTCTTCGGTGAGAGATCCCGGAATATCCTGTTAATGAATATAAGCGGTCGAGAGCTATCCCGGCCGCTTTTTAATCTGTTTCCGGAGTCTGAAAACAATGCTCGCAGGCAGTCCTTCGATCTGTCTGCGAGCATTGCTGTTACCTGTCATTCAAAAAAGAATCCGCCCCATTCTACCAGCGTAAAGCCTTCTCTGTGAAGCGGCTCGGGTACGCCTTGAGCCTTTGGTGTTTCTCCCTGTGCAAATGCGAACCAGATCCTCAGAGCCGTATCGGGAGCAGGGGAGACCGTGACGGGCATTGTGCTGTCGATCGTCTCCGTCAGCTGCGGATACATTGCGTAATCCTTGCCCTCGTCGAGCTTCCCGCACCAGAATTCGCAGAAATCGTCGGTTTCCTGCTCGTTCAGCCCGTACTGCCGGAGGATCTCTCGGAACGCTTCCTCACGCCCCTTTGCCGGGATCGTGAAGCCCTCCGTCCTCTGATAGAGCGACGGATCTGTCAGCGATTCGTAGAAGAGATAGCCGTACTCTCCGTCTCGGTGCGTCAGTGCGCCGTCGGGTGCCGCCGTGACGCTCCACCCGTTTTCATACGGAGGATCGGTGACCGTCAGAAGCTGCGGTTCGCCGAATACAACGTCAACATCGGTATCATCAACGGGGTAGAGATAGATGTTCGGCTTGTATACGCCGACGCCGGAGCCTTGGAATGTTGCTCCGCGGCACTTTCTCGCCATTTCTTGGGCGAGCTTGTTGTTTTTTTCAATATCGCCTCCGTAGTAAAGATCGAGATAGTAATCCCACGCCGTGCGCCAGAGATCGTTGTTCCAATCGGCAAAATCGTCAAGATACGGAATTCGCTTGCCCTTCGTCAGCCTGTTCATCGTGTTTATCATAGTCTTGCTGTTGAACGCGACGTCCAGCGCTGTAAAGCCTGCCGACATCAGCCCTGCATACTTGCTGTTCGTCAGCCTGTACGCCAGCGACGCGGTACTCGACATTCCTCTGAAGGAGTTTCCCATCCACTCCAGGAACGGGCTGTCAAAGCCGACCTTCGGCTGATTGTACATATCGTAAAAGCCTTTTGCGCAAAAGAACGTGTCGGCGCCGAAGCCAAGGATCTTTCCTGTCCACTGCATACCGGTAGGAACGTATTTTGCGAGCGTTTTAAACGTGGAAGCCTCAGACTTTTTCTGGTCAAAGATCATTTTTGGCCAGAGCGGACTTGCATTGTCAACAAAGAACTGAGCCTCCTTGTATGCGTCGTTGAGAAACTTTCCGACTTTCGGAGCGGCTTCCTTTATGAGGTACTGGCCGGCCTTGTTTGCAACATCGGCAATCTTATAATACGTGCCGGCTTTTCCTGCGTTGTACACGTCGTCCTGGAGATCCTTCGCCCGGTCGTTCAGAAATTGCTCCGAAGGAAGCTCTTTTGCTTCCGGCGCCGTTTTGAACCAGTACCGGAGGTAGCCGAAGTCCCCTGAAACGTCAAACGGTATAACGCCCCCGGCCGATCCGAACGCAAAGGCCGAAGTCGGGAATGTGCAGATCATCAGCGAGCATACGAGAATGACCGCGGCGATCCTTTTAAGCAGCGTTATCTTCATCACTTGATCCCTCCCAACCGGATTTATCTAAGTACCACTTGATCGCAGCCTGCTTGTCCTCGTCTACGCCGATCCTGATCGCCTCGTTGAAAAGCGGAAGAGCCTTTTCGTAAAGCCCCTGTTCGCAAAGCGACGCTCCCAGATAGAAGCAGATGTCTGCGTCCTCCTTTTCGGAGTAAGAGAAGGCGTTCGTAAGGTAGTAGCAAGCCCGTTCATATTCGCCCTTTTCAAAGAGAAGCCCTCCGGCCGTCTTTGCGGCATAGCTCCATTCGGGGTAGTAGTCGGCAGCCTCTGTGAACAGCGCAAGAAGCTGCTCCGATAGCTCATTTGACGAAACGTATTTTTCGGAGATCACGTTCTCCATAAGAAGGTAGTAAATCACGGAATGCTTGTTTGAGAACGAAGCCGCAGTCTCCTCGGCGCCCGATACATTTCCGTTGTTGAGCTGGTCGAGCGCGAGCATATAGCGCAGCTCGTCGTCCTCGCTGTACTTTTCCGTAAGCTCCGTCAGCTTCTTCGCGGCTTTTTCGCTCTTGCCGCCGTCTACGAGCTTCGTATAGTCGCCGAACAGCTTGAGATGATCGTAGTATCCGTAGCTCGTCGCTCTCGACGGTATGAAAAGGCAAAACAGAAGCAGCAGTACGGCAGCAGCAGGCATAAGGCGCTCCTTTATCTTCGACTCCTTAAAGAGGAAAACCTGAACGACAAACAGCCCTGCCGCGATCAGCGCCGCGATTATCGAGAGAACAGCCGCTCCCCCGAAGAAAACAAGAGAAAGAATCGACATTGCAAATACCAGAAAGAGTATAATCACTGTCATTTATTTTCCCCCCTTTACATATGGCTTGAGCGAACTCATAAGATTCTGCGCGTGCGGCGCGATGCCGTACCAGTCTTCTCCGTGATCTGCGCCGTTCGGATATTTCGCGACGACGCGCTCGCAGTATTCGTACGATTCTTCGTAGCGCTTCATAGCGTCGTAGTTGTTCGCTATCGCGTAGAGCGTCGAAGCGTCGTCGGGATCGAGCGAATCTGCCTTCAGGAGAGCCTTCTCCGCATCCTCAAACTTCTTTTGGTTGTAGAGGATCAATCCCTTTAAGTACCACAGTCTCCCGGAATTCTCCTGGAACGAGAGTGCCTTATCGACGTGTTTTAGAGCCTCGTCGTAATCCCTCTCCATGTAGTCGTTGAATACAGCGGCGCAGTATTCGTCGAGGAATTCATTCTTTGCGATCTCCCTTCTCGGCTCGTCCGAAGAATCCTTCGTATACACATCATACTGGAAGTCAGTCCAGGCTTCCGAATCGCGTACAGTCAGGTAAGAAACGCAGTTAAAGAGCAGCGGATCTCCGTCTTTCGGATCGCTCTTTACGATATCGGCGAGCTTGCCTGCTGCTTCGATAGCCTCCTTTGTTTCGCCGCCCTTCAGCGTGCTGAGGAAATATGTGCGTATCACAGTGACGTCGTCAGGAAATGTCTGATACATTTTCTTTGAAAGCTCGTCGCCCTTTTTATTCTCGTTAAGCTCTGTGTAGCATATCGAGAGAAGCTGCATATTCTCCTTAGTGTCAGAGCCGCGGCCGATCAGATCCTCAAGTATCTTTTCCGCCTCGTCGTACTTCTGTACGTTGACAAGCATTCCTGCAACGCTCGAATCGTTCGCGAGCACCTTTTCCGGATCGCTTGCGCCGTATTTTTCGCTGAACAGCTTGCGGAAGCGAAGAGCGGCCTCTGCCGTCTTTTCGTAATGAGAAGCATTGTCCCATCTGTTCTCCGAGCCGATATACGCCGCAGCATACTGTATGCTCATATCGTTGGGGTACTGCTCGGAAGCATCCATCAGCTCGTCGAGAAGAGTGTTCGGACTGTCCGAACACTTCTGAGCGCCGGCATACACCTTTGCCATAAACAGATCCTTCTCAAATTCCGTGTTGGCGGACAGAGCCTCCGTTATGTCGGCGCTGTGCTTCTGTATTTCCTCGGTAGTTGGATACTTGTTGACGAAGCACTCGCTTCCGATGCACAGCACGAGCATCTCCTTGCGGTGAGCCTCCTCCTCCTCGCTCAGATTATCCTTTTCGGCGTATTTGCCGAGCATCAGCGGACACCAAAGATCTATCTCCTCTTCATTGAGCGAATTTACAAGATATCGGCGCAGATTCTCACTGCTGTCGTTTATGTATTCCAGATACATCAGTACGGGATCGCCCCTGTATTTCTCCGGTGTAGTGTAGCTGCCCTCTCCGGAGATCGCTAACCATGCGCTTGAATGCTCTCCTGCCTGCTCAAAAGCGTTTACGGCAGACGTCATATCGCCGCCGCTCATGTAAATGCGCCCTCTGAGCGAATAATCAGCCACATCGGCAACGATCGCGTATGCGGTCGAGAACGTGATCATCGCTATAGACGAAACAACGACAGCAGCCGCAAATAGCGCACCGCCTGCGATAAGCTCGGCAGCAACGCCTGCACCGGACGCCGGCTGCTCCGTGGCAGCTTGTTTTTTCAGCAGCTTGTTTACGGCGCACGTCAACAATGCTGCTTCTGCGGCGGCGATCAGCAGCTTATATGCAAAGGTGCTGATGAACGAGATCGTGACCGTATATGAGAACACTACCTTCAGCATATCAAATATGATGGGGGAAAGGAGCGCTGCAAATATGAGCAGAAATGATGTCAGGCGGCCGCCCTGTCTGCATTTGCCGTTTTGTGAGAACAGCGAGCCAAGCGGCTTGACTATCACGGCTGCGGTCACTGCGATTATCAATAATGCCGCCCCGATGAGTATCGCCCGGACTCCTCCGACGCTGCCGCGCTCGGCCAGGGTGAGAGCAGACGCAGCGGAGCGCGATGCAATTATAACGCCGACTATCAAAAGCGACGGAGCGGTCTTTGCCTTGCCTGTGATCAGCTTTGAAGCTCCGACAAGAAGCCCGAACGCCGCCGCATAACAGAGAATGTCGATAAACGAAACGGTAAATACTCCCAGCGGACTTTTCTTCGCAAGAAGCAGGAACGAATCAACAATATACGGCAGGCATTCTATCGCCAGAAACGCAGCCAAAAGCGCGCGCCCCGGCGTGATTGGATTTGCGGACGCACCCGTTTTCATTTCCGGCTGCGGCGCAGTCTGAGGCGCAGGAGCCTTCTTCGCTCGCTTTTTGAAGAGCGGACCTTTTTTCTTCTTCGGTTCCTCCGCCGTGCCGCCGTTTTCCTGTGACTGCATATACGCAGGCGTAGCGGCAATCGGTATCACCACCTCGGGCGGATCGCTGTTCGGAGCAGGCTGCTCCGGCCGCACAGGCGGTACAGGCACGGCGTGGAAAGCCGTCGTCTCCTGAGGCGCCGGGGCGCCTTCGATTTTCGTTCCGCAGAACCGGCAGAATTTCGCGCCGTCGGGGTTTTCTTTTCCGCATGATGGACAGATCATGGTTATAGCCCTCCCTTTTCGGAGATTTCCTTTTTCGCAATTATATCATTTAGACACATATTTGTCAATGGTTAATAAAAATCCCGGCTGATTGTTGATTTTTTTATTTACACTAATAATACTGTGATCGTTAAAATCTATAAGGGTATTGCATTTGTTTCGTGGAACTGTTATAATAATAAAGTACTCATCATCATATTCAGAGCTTTTTGTGCAAAATGAGACAGAGCTTTATCTGCATTATTACTTTAAAATGAAAAGGACTGGTGGCTTTGAAAAAGGTATTTGGAAAAAACGTATCAAAAGCACTTGCGCTGCTGCTCTCTGCTGCGCTTCTTCTTACGATGCCGTGTCTGTCGGCTTCTGCCGTTACGATTATTCTCGACGACGGAACGGAAAAGGAGCTTCCGCTTGAAGGCACGGTCTATGATACCGATTGGAAATACAATGAATCGACGAAAACTCTCCATCTGAGCCTGAGCGATTCGCCGAACTTTTCGACGTCAGGCGGACAGGTATTTATACCGGAGCAGTTGATCGCTGAGACGGAGCATCTCGTTGTGGACAGCAACTGCAGCAACGACTCCGATACAGGACTTCTCGACCAGTGGCTGCTCGGCTATGACTTTACCGAGACAGCGGTTTCTCTTAAAGATGTCACCGTCAAAATGGTAGGCCGGAAAGACGAAGGAAGGGGACTTGCGGTCGAGAATTTCAGCTCGCACGACGGTGTTCTCTTTGTCAGGCACGATGACCTTATCGAATCGGGAGACGAGGCTGTTCCCGCGAGAAGCGCTACGCTCTTCGTCTATCCGCAGCAGAAGACAGACAAGGAATTCACGCTTAAAGCGGACGAAAACCTTGTTTATGACGGATTCAGAAACCTGTACTACGAGGTGCTTCCGGAGTACCCGATGTGCCGTTCCCTCAATTACAACAAGTATCTCGAAAAAATGAATGTCGAAGATGACAATATTTTCGGCTACACCTCTGAAAACGGCGTGATCTGCAGCCTCTCCGGCTCCGGCAAAGCTATCGTTTTCTGCCCGAAAACAGTTGAGGGCGCGGCTCCCGTTCCGGAGGGTACGAGCTTCATAGGTCATTACGCATTCTGTGACTGCACGAAGCTCACCTCCGTTTCCGTTCCCCCTTCGGTAGATCACATAGGCGTTCGCGCGTTCATGAACTGTACGTCGCTTGCTTCTGCCGAGCTGTCCGATTTCGGAGACGAGGATCTTATGGGTTATAATTCTCGCCTTATCGAGGATCAGGCGTTCTGCGGCTGTTCGGCGCTCAAAACGGTGAAGATCGGTTTCGGTCAGGAAGTAAACGGCTTCACCGGCTGCAAGGCTCTTGAAACTGTAACGCTTGCGAAAGGCATCACCGGGATATTGCAGGAGGCGTTCCTCGGCTGTACCTCGCTCAAGCAGATCGAATTCCCTGATACGCTCAAATATATCGGACGCTCCGCCTTTGAAAACTGTACGTCTCTCGAAAACGTCGTTATCGGCGAGGCTGTGGAAACGATCGGCTCACGCGCCTTCATGGGCTGCCTCTCGCTCAAAACAGCCGAGATAAAGAGCGGATCCGTCGGCTGCCCCAAGTCCTTCGGCGAGAATAACGAGTATAAGCCGGATTACTCGCAGGCTATCCAGGCTGCTGTTCCCGGACTTTTCTCGGATTGCCCGTCTCTTACGAAAATAACCGTCACCGAGTCCAACCCTGCTTTCTTTGTCAGGGACGGCGTTCTCTTCCAGAGAATGATCGTTGAGAACAAGGAGGAGCTGAAAGAGGTCCTGGGTACACCTGAGCTGCTTCATATCGTAGGCTACGAAGCAGGAAGCGAAAGAGAGGAGCTTGATTTAAGCGGCGAGCATGAGCTTTACTACCTCACTGCTTACGCCTTCAACGGCGCAAAGAACCTGAAAAAGCTCACACTTCCCGACGAAATGACAGATATCAGAAGCGATTCGCTATGCAGGTGCGGTCTAACAAGCATGACGTTCCCGAAGAATGTTGAGAGTATCGCGGACGGTGTGCTCTCGGACTGCCCCGAGCTTACGGAAATCACCTTCCCTGAGCACGTATCGTTCCCGCATGACGCGCGCTGCGGAATAAACGTACCAAAGCTCAGAACCGTCACGTTCCTGGCGGATAATTCGACATCCGATTATTACTCTCCGTTTGAAGGCTCTCCCTCCGGAGTCGGCATGACATGGTCGGTCGAGGAAAACGGCGATACGCACTCTGATGTTATGGAGGGCATTACAGTACGCGCAAACAGATTTTTCAGCGGAGTCAACGGCTATACAGACGATTTTGCCGACATGGCGATGTTCTGCCGCTGGAAATTTGAAGACCTCGCCACCGGAAAAACGATAGACTTCTCCGACAAAGCAAACGAGAAAACGACGCGCTGGAACGTTGACGAGGCGACAGGTATTATAATGAGCTTCGCTGCGGACAAGAAGGACGGCCGCGGCTATGAGTTCGACGTTAAGGCGTCCTCCTCGGACAGTTCATCGTCGCTGTCGGGAGATAATATCTACCTCGTAAACGATGGCGGCAAGCAGATGTATTATTCCATAGAAGCCGATACGTCCGGCTATGTGGAGGGCTCCCGTTACGACCTCGCCGACGATATGGAGGTCAGGATACCCGTCGCGTCAGCCGACTCATCTGTTAAGCGGATAGTGAACGGCTCTGCGGAGGATATGGAATATAAGACTGCCAACGGCTGCGTGATATTTACGCAGAAGGGCAGCGGTGAGACCTCCCCGGACAGCGACAGCAAGGATACCGACACGGAAGAAAAGCTCTCCGACACCGATGTAAAGGATACAGATACAAGCGCAGACGATACCGACACGGAAGAAAAGCTCTCCGACACTGATGTAAAGGATACAGATACGAGCGCAGACGGTACCGACACGGAAGAAAAGCTCTCCGATACCGATGTAAAGGATACAGATTCGAGCGCAGACGATACCGACACAAATGACGGCTCCGTCTTGGGCGACGTTGACGGCGACGGTCAGGTCACGTCCTCCGATGCGCTTCTTGTGCTTCGCGTCAGTGTATTGATGGAAAATAGCACAGAGGAGCTTGTAAAGCTCGCTGACGTTGACGGCGACGGTTCCCTCACATCGGCGGACGCTCTCGAGCTTCTCCGATACAGTGTAGGTCTTATTGAAGCTACGCCGATCGGAAAGCCTTTGTAATAATATTAATAGCCTCCCGGCGTTCGATCGTCGGGAGGCGTCATGTTTTTTGCGGGCTTGTTCAAAACCTTCAGAGTTTTGAGCAGCTCCTATGTTTTCATTACTGTTTGCAGCCCTTTTGTCCGCCCCCTTATCGCCGGTGAAGGAGAGTAATAAAAGAGCTTGTAAAAAAGCCGGCTCTTTTTTCTTCGAGCCGGCTTCGTTTTTGTTATTCCTTGATGGAAGAGATATCGTACGGGGTGTTCTGATAAACGTAATAGTTCAGCCAGTTCATAAAGAGCAGATTCGCGTGAGCCTTCCACCTCATCACCGGCGTTTTGTCAGTGTTGTTTTCGGGGAAGTAATTGCTCGGTATCTTGGGATCAATGCCCTTGTCGATATCTCTGAAAAACTCCTTTGCAAGCGTGTCTCTGTCATATTCGGGGTGACCGAGAATGAAAAACTGTCTTCCGTTTTTCTTCGCAACGATCGAAACTCCGGCCTCGTCTGAGAGCGAGAGTATCTCAAGCGATTCTTTTTTCTGAACGTCTCCCGTGCGGACGCCTGTGTTTCTCGAATGCGGCAGATAGAAAACGTCGTCAACTCCGCGCATCAGCGGATGCCTGTCGTTGAGAACTCTGTGGGAGAATACTCCGGAGAGCTTTTCGTCGAAAATGTACTTCGGTATGCCGTAGTGGTAGAAAAGCCCTGCCTGAGCGCCCCAGCAGATGTGAAGCGTCGAGTACACGTTGCGCTTGCTCCAGCGCATGATCTCGCAAAGCTCGTCCCAATAGTCCACCTCTTCAAAGCTGAGAAGCTCCACCGGCGCTCCGGTGATTATCATTCCGTCGTAGTGGTTGTTCCTTACCTCGTCAAACACCTTGTAGAAGGCGGACAGATGATCCTGCGGAGTGTTCTTTGAAACGTGTGAGGCCATCTGCAGAAGCTCTATATCGACCTGCAGCGGACTGTTTCCGAGCAGCCTCATGAGCTGCGTTTCCGTCACGATCTTTGTGGGCATCAGGTTGAGAATTAGTATTTTCAGCGGACGGATATCCTGCGACCTCGCGCGCTCATCCGTCATAACGAATACGTTCTCGCTTTCGAGTATCTTTACGGCCGGCAGATCGCCGGGAATATTGATCGGCATATTGTTCTCTCCTTGGCTGTCAACCATTCCTTGCCGGCTTTTTGGTCAACATAGATTAATACTGCTTTCCCCAGAATACCTGGTGCTTTGCCGGCTTTCCGCAGCATACGCATACGTCGGAAATGTGCTCCTCCTCAAAGGGGATACATCTCGACTTTACGCCGCCCGTCACGTCCTTTATCTTGTCCTCGCACTCGACGTCGCCGCACCACATAGCCTTGATAAATCCGGGCTTCTCCTTAGCGGTCTGTACGAACTCGTCGAAGGTGACGGCGGTGTGCGTTTTCTCCTTCATATTTTCAAGTGCTCTCTGATACATTCCGTCGTGAACTGCCTGCAAAGCGTTCTCAACAGCCTGCTCAAGCTCGTCGAGAGATACGAACTGCTTCGTTCTGTCGTCTCTGCGAACGATCACGCACTGATTCTTCTCAATATCCTTCGGGCCAATCTCAACTCTTACCGGAACGCCCTTCATCTCATACTGGCTGAATTTCCAGCCGGGGCTGTTGTCGGATGAGTCGAGCTTTACTCTGTACTTGGAGGCGAGCCTTGCCCTCAGTTCCTCCGCCTTCTCGAGAACGCCCTCCTTGTGCTGTGCAACAGGGATAACAGCGACCTGTATCGGGGAGATCTTCGGCGGCAGCACAAGACCGTCGTCGTCGCCGTGTACCATGATGATAGCGCCGATCATTCTTGTGGAAACGCCCCACGACGTCTGATAGGGGAACTGCAGAGTGTTGTCTCTTCCCGTGAACTTGATGTCAAACGCTTTCGCGAAGCCGTCGCCGAAGTAGTGCGATGTGCCTCCCTGAAGCGCAACGCCGTTGTGCATCATCGGCTCGATCGTGTATGTAGCCTCTGCGCCAGCAAACGTTTCCTTCGGAGTCTTCTTTCCGACAACGGCAGGGATAGCGAGAGTCTCGCGGTAGAAATCCTCGTATACCTTGAGCATACGGAGAGTCTCCTCCTGAGCCTCCTCGGCCGTCTCGTGCATCGTGTGACCTTCCTGCCAGAGGAACTCGGACGTTCTCAGGAACGGTCTAGTCGTCTTCTCCCAGCGCATAACGGAGCACCACTGGTTGTAGAGCTTCGGAAGATCTCTGTATGAATTGATCACATTCTTGTAATGCTCGCAGAAAAGCACCTCGGAGGTCGGGCGAACGCAAAGCCTTTCCGTCAGCTTTTCGCTGCCGCCCTGAGTT
>CADAYJ010000039.1 GCA_902792115.1 uncultured Ruminococcus sp.
GGCGATTTGCGTGTCGAGCGCCTGCAGCGCCTGGTTATTATCCTTAGCCGAACTTCCTAACTTGATGCGCTCGGCCACCAGCTCGTTATAGGCCTTGATGGATGCCGATGCCGATGTTGAATCAGCGTCAAAGGGTATCATCTGGTTTTTATTGGCCGGATTGCGGACAAAATCCTTCACCATGTTCATGATTTGATAGCGCGTTTCCAGATTCACCACGGCACGGTCGGCGGCTTCCTGCTTGCCGATGTTGCTCTTGGTTTGCAAGCCCACGTCAATCATGTTGTGACTTTTTTTGTAGTGCTCGATGTCGGCCTCGCTCTTGGTGAGCTCCGTATAGATGAGCCCCAACCGTTCATCAATAAATTTGCCGGTGTTCACGGCCATCTCGTCTTTCTCACGCTGGCACCGCTCGTTATAAAGGGCCATGAGCGTGTTGAGCATGTCTTTTCCACGACCCACATTGGTCTCGGCCACATCCATATAGATGCCGTTGGACTTCTTGGACAACACTTTCACCGTCATCTCCTCGGCCAGCGATTCGGTGATCTCCTTCGAGCGGAAAATGAAGCACGGACAGTACATCTGCAAGCAGTCCGCCAGGTTAAGCCGCGATGAGTGCGACTCAATTCTCAGCGGCGAGTACCGCTTTCTTGAAAAGAGCGAAGAGCCGTTCAGGCAGGAGCTTTACGTGGAGCTGCAGCACCGTCTGCTGAGGCCGCGCGTAATGGTGGACTACGAGAGAGAGCCGTTCGTTTACGAATCAGGCGACGTGAGGATCACGCTTGACAAGCACGTGAGAGGTAGCGGCTTCTTCGACCTTTTTGATCCCGACCTTCCCGTGACCGACGTTGTCCCCGGGAACCTGGTGATACTGGAGGTAAAATTCACTCAGTTTCTCCCCTCTCTGATCCGGACTCTGCTTCCGCCGAAGGCCGCGGAGAATTCTGCGATATCAAAATATGTACTGTGCTGCGACGTTGCGCCGAGGGAGGCGGAAGCCTTCACCGTCAGCGCTCAGCATTCTATCCTCAAGCCTGTATAAGAAAGGGAGACATTATGAGTGTAAATGATTTTATCAAGGATTCCGCGCTGGAGCTTTTCCAGACGGGTGTGACAGCCAACAGCGTTTTCAGCGCCGTCGGCAGACTGCTTATCGCGCTTGCGATCGGCTTTGTGATCTATCTGCTGTACAAATCGAGCTTCCGGGGCGTCGTATACAGCGAATCATTCGCAATGAGCCTCGTCGGAATGACACTTGTTTCAAGCGCAATACTTATCGCAATCAGCTCAAACCTCGTGCTGTCTCTCGGCTGCGTCGGTGCGCTGTCGATCGTGCGCTACCGCACCGCGATCAAAAGCCCTATGGATCTGATGTTCCTCTTTCTGAGCGTCGGTATTGGCGTGTGCGTAGGCGCAGGAATGGTGTATATCGCCGTGATCGTTGTGGCTATTTTCGCACTGATGCTTCTTATCATGTCCAAAACGAGGTCGGACGAGGAGCTGTATGTGATGATAATTCACTACACGGGAACCGATATCACGGAGAAGATACAGTCGATCATGGGCACGATGAAGTATAAGATCCAATCCACGACGATCCGCCGTAAGGACGTGGAGATGGCGGTGGAGGTTCGCGTAAAGAACAAAAACCTCTCGTTCACCGAGGATATCTCCTCGCTTGAAAATGTGAACGATCTGACAGTCGTGCAGTATAACGGCGACTACATCGGCTGATGAGAAGAAGAGCATTTGCGGCGCTGCTCGCGGCGGTCTGCCTCCTTCTCTGCTCGTGTGAAAGCGAGCCTGACGCTCAGGTGACAACGATCAACTACGACAAGGGCGAGGCTCACGAGTGGAACCCGTACAAGGGCTTTGCCGCGTGGGCGAAGGATGACGAAAAGCGGAACATGAACTTCTCTCTCGTCTATGTGGATATGACATGGGACGAGCTTGAACCGACAAAGGGCAGCTACGATTTTCAGGCGCTTGAGGAGAAAAACCACTTCGAGCTTTGGAAAAGCAGCGGAAAGAAAGCCGTTTTTCGCGTCGTGCTTGATCGCCCCGGAGACGAGCAACACATGAATATACCGCAATGGCTGTACGATTTGACGGGTGACGGCAGCTTTTACGACATCTCATACGGAAAGGGGTACTGCCCCGATTACGGCAGCGAGATCCTGATAAAAGAGCACCGCAGGCTGCTTGAAGCATTGGCAGAGCGGTACGGAAGCGACGGCTTTCTGGCGTACCTGGAGCTTGGCTCGCTCGGGCACTGGGGCGAATGGCATATCCACGAAGACGTCGGGCAAAAGCTCTCCCCCGAGATCTACGAGAAATACCTATCTCAGTACATAGAGCTATTCCCCGGCAAAAAGCTGCTGACGCGCAGACCGTTTAAAATGGCTGCGGAGAACGGAATGGGCTTGTACAACGACTCGTTCGCGCTTGAGGGAGAGACACGGCGTTTTATCACGTGGATCAACGAGGGCGGAGATTACAGGGAGTTCGACGGAGCGCTCGTTCCGGCTCCCGACGCATGGACGAAAGCACCGATCGGCGGCGAGATCAGCAGCTCGATCGACCGTATCGCCGCGCTGGACGAGGAAGCGGACAATATAGCGGACGTGCTCAGGCAGCTCCACGTCACGTTTATCGGGCCGACGAACTGGCTCTCCAAGGAGCTTGACGAGGAACAGCTCAAACGCGAGCGGCAGATCTCCGACGCGCTGGGCTACGATTTCTATGTGCGCTCACTCACGATAAGGAGCGGCGAAGAAGGCCGCGAATGCAGCCTGCAGCTTTGCAACGACGGCTGCGCGCCGCTGTATTTTCCATACGATATTGCAATAAAGACAGGCAGCCTCGATAAGGAGCGGACTCTGGACGCGGACATAACCGGGCTGCTTCCCGGGGGATCGCTCGAGCTTGACTTCACGATCCCGACGGACGCCGATTCGCTCTGGATCGCGCTGAAAAACAGCGATACCGACGGGATATTCCTGTCGAACGATACCGAGCGCGCCGGATTCTGGCAGAAACTGTTTTAACGGAGACGGAAATGAAAAAAGACATCACAAAACCTATCACTGTGACAGAGGTCATTATTTCGATCATACTCTCCCTTTACGCGCTTGTGCTGTATGCCTTCAGCGTATCGGGAAACGAGTTTTTCTATTCCGGGATCACGGTCCTTGAAAGGATAATTTTCTGGTGCGCCGCTGCGGCAGGAATTGCATCGTTTTTTATCGCTGTGAATTCGGAGCTTAACTACGGAAAGAACAAGCTCTACAAATTCTTCTCTATGGTAGTCGTCTGCGCCGGGCTTTTGCCTCTGACGGCAAACGCATACGACAGCTGTGCAGGCAGCGAGATAATTCAGCGTGTGGCGCTGGGAATCACGGCGTCGGGGCTTGTGCTGTCGTGCATCAGCCGCCGAAGCACGACCGTGGCTCTTGTCTGCTATGCAATGACGGCGGCAGGGGCTTTCCTGCCCGGGAACAAATACATTCTCGGAGTCTGGGCTGCCGTGCTGTTCGTTCTTCCCGTTGCTGCCGCGGCGCTCTCGTTGGAGACGAAGAGCAAGCTGACGTGGCTGAGGCTTTTGCTGTGCTGCGTCTGCGGCGCAGCCTGCGTCACCGGCTTTGTATTCAGCAGAGCATTCTATTCAGCTGCGGCGCCCTGCTGTATGCTCTATACCGCGCTTACAATATGGCTCAACGGGCTTGCCCTGAAGCGGCTCAGAAACGAGAAGAAGCAGAAAAAGAACGACGCTGCCGCTGCTTCGGAAGAAAAGAAGACGCAGACCGAAAGCGACGCCGCTGCCGACGCTCCGGCAGCACCCGAGAACGAGACGGGCGCAGACAGCTCCCCTGCCCCTGTTGCCGCCGCGCCCTCGCCTGCTTTCTCCGCCGCCGTCCGGGAGGAGACCAGCGCGATCTTCTCCGCGCGCCAGATCAGGAAGAGCATCACGCAGGAGCTTGCAATGTCCGAGAGATTTGACGGTGTACTGGCTTTTCTGCTCGACACAAACGGCAGTTGGTTCCGCTACTCACGGACGAGAAAGGACATCTTTCCGTGCGACGACGTATATATCCCCCCTCTCGGAAGCCTTCTCGAAAAGGGAACGGAGGAAGCTGTGATAAACACGATCAGCTCCAGGGAAAGCTGCGAGATCGGCTGCCGCCTGTGGGACAACCGTATTTGCGAATATTCCGACGCGATCATAAAATCGGCAGCGCTTCCCGACGGGAGGAAGTACGTTCTCGCCGTCGATATCAGCTCCGTTGTCAAGCACGACAAGGATCTGATCTCGTCGTATGAAAAACAGATCAAAGAGCTTAACGAGGAGCTTTCCTCAAAGGAAAAGAACGAGAGCCGCATTTTCCATGCGATGATCGAAGCCTTCATTTCTCTGATTGAAGAGCGCAGCGAGGAATCCGCAAGGCATATCAACAACATTGCGCTGATAACGTCTGTCCTGATGAAGAAGGCGCAGGAGCTTTTCCCGGAGAAGAACATAACGGACGGCTTCATTCGTGACGTCACCGACGCTTCTATCTTCAACGATATCGGCAAGATAAAGGTACCTGATGCCGTTCTTGAAAAGGACGGGAAGTACACCGCCGAGGAATTCGAGCAAATGAAGCTGCACACCATCTACGGCGGCGAGATAATCAACCGTCTGCCGTACACCTCAAGTCAGGAGCATATGCTCAAATACGCCTACGAGATCGCCGTGAAGCACCACGAGCGAATTGACGGAAACGGATATCCTTACGGTCTCAAGGGAGATGATATCCCGTTCTACGTTCAGATCGTGTCGCTTGCAGACGTTTTCGAGGCGCTGACCTCCAAGCGTGTGTACAAGGACGAGATCCCGTTTGACGAAGCTGTGGAAAACATACGCTCCGGTGCGTGCGGCGTATTCTCCGACGACGTGATGAAGTGCCTCAACGAGTCGGAAAACGACCTGAGAAACACACATCTGACGTGACGGAACCGGCTTTATTTCCCCCGACTTAAAACAGCCCCCTTACAGCAGACCGGAATCTGCGTAAGGGGGCGATTTTGCAGTGATACGCGCCTTGTTACGAATCCTGACGTTCTTCATACCAAGCCGGAACGGATATCTCGAGCAACGTATAAATTTATTGTGAACTTTAAAAATAATATGTACAACGGCGGTTTCGGTGTGCTATAATATAAGGAGAAACGGAAAATCAAAAATGAAACGGCGGTGACATCATGGAAATTGAATACGATGCGCTGGACGCAGGCATTGATCCGGGCGGACTTCGCACAAGAAGCAATGTGAGACTGCTGATCTGCTATATTCTCGACAGCCTGAAAAAGCCGATCAAGCGCGACTACGTGATAACGGCGATGCAGAAAAACGGGATCGCCAATTACTTTGAGATCATTGACGCTTTCGTTGACCTCAAAAACAAGGAGAATATCGTTCTGACGGACGAGGAGCAGGACACGTTCACCGTCACAAAATCGGGCAGGCTGATCGCGTCGAACCTCGGCGAGGATCTTCCTCTGACGATCCGTGAACGCGCTCTTTCGACGATCTGCGACCTTCTCGCCCAGGAGCAGAACGAGACGGAGAACACCGCGGAAATCGTGAAGGAGAAGAACGGGTACATGGTCGAATGCCACATCAAGGGCTTTGAAACCGATCTTTTCAGCTTTCGTATCTACGTCCCCGACGCAAAGCAGGCAAGGCTCGTCAAGAAAAATTTCCAGGCAAATCCCGAGATGATCTACAAAATGATGGTCGCTGCGATCACCCGCAATTCGGAATTCGCAGGGCAGACTCTCGAGGAGATCAACGGCAAGGGCTTGCGAAAGCAGCACTGATCACAGAAGGATCGCGCTCAGGAAAACGGCAAGCAAAGCACCCGGCACTCCCCCGACGAGCGAGCACGAAAGGTTCAGCGCGCTGAAAGCTACGTGGATTCCGGTGAGAGGCTCCAGAAGATTTGCGCCGAGCAGCACGCCCGCGCCGGCAAGCATTCCTCCCGCCGTCTTCGTTATCGGGCTTTTAGAGCCGTGAAGCGCCTCGGCAAGCGATATCACAAGAAAGAAAAAGCATATTACACAAGCAAAAAGCGTCATATTCATAGTCAGCCCTCCGGGATAGGATCGTCGTTATATGAGTATGCACGCTTTTGATTTGTTATGTGTAATGACAGGAGAAAATATGGTCAAGCTACCCGAAGAAGCAAAAACAGCTCTCTCAAAGCTGCGCGAGAGCGGATTTGAGGCATACATAATCGGCGGCTGCGTCCGCGACAGCCTTCTCGGCAAGGAGCCGAAGGATTTCGACGTCACGACAAGCGCCCTTCCGGATCAGACAAAGCGCGTTTTCGATGGCTTTCGCGTGATCGAGACGGGCATTCGCCACGGAACCGTGACTGTCCTGATAAACGGAATGCCGATCGAGATCACGACGTACCGCATAGACTCAGATTACGCGGACAACAGACACCCCGAGAAGGTGACATTCACAAAGAGCCTGCGCGAGGACACGGCGCGGCGCGACTTCACGATGAACGCCGTCGCCGCCGGAGAAAACGGGGAGCTTGTGGACTTTCACGGCGGATGCGAAGATATTGAGAAGCGGCTTATCCGCTGCGTCGGCGATCCCGACGAGCGCTTCGGAGAGGACGCTCTGCGGATCCTCAGAGCCGTGAGGTTCTCGTCCGTTCTGGGCTTTGAGATTGAGGAAGAGACAAAGGCGGCAGTTTTCCGAAACAGGGAGCTTCTTTCAAATATCAGCAGCGAGCGCACAGCGTCGGAGCTTATCAAGCTGATCTGCGGAAGAGACGCGCGCCGCGTTCTCACGGAGTACGTTGACGTTCTTGCTGCCGTGATACCGGAGCTTGCGCCGATGAAGGGCTTCGACCAGCACAACGAGCACCACATCTACGATATCCTGGAGCATACTGCCGCCGCCGTTGAAAATGCGCCGGCAGAGCCTGTGATGCGGCTCGCGGCGCTGTTTCACGATATCGGAAAGCCGCGCTGCTTTTTCATGCGCGACGGCGTCGGCCACTTTTACGGTCACGCCTCGGTCGGAGCGGAAATGACGAGCGTGATACTCTCACGCCTGAAGCTCGACAATGCGACGAAGGAGACGGCAGTAAAGCTCGTTCGGCTGCACGACGTACAGATCGAAGAGACGGAAACGGCAGTCAAGCGGTGCATGAACAGGCACACGCCGGAGATCTTTTTCATGCTGCTGAGGCTCAAGCGCGCGGACACTCTCGCGCAGGCGCCTCAGTGCCTCGTAAGACTCGCGTATCTGCAAAGGCTCGAAGCTATCGCAAACGATATCCTCAACCGCAAGGAGTGCTTTTCGATGAAGCAGCTTGCCGTGAACGGACGCGACCTGATGGACATCGGCTACGCTCAGGGCAGGGAGCTTGGCGAGCGTCTGAACGAGCTTCTGGAGCTTGTTATGAACGGACAGCTCAAAAACGAGCGCGGCGCGCTTACAGAATACGCACGATCCCGCCTATGTCGAGCAGAGGGTGATCCGCAAGGCTGAGTGTATGTACGCCGTGGCAGCGGCAGAAAGCCTCTATTGCGGCGTGATCGGGGTGTAGCGAGAGATCGCCCGTGAACGCAAGCGTTTCTTTATCCGCAAGGAAGCACGCGCCGCCGATAAAGCCGCCGTAGCTTTCGCAAAGCGCGATATTCCCCGGCGAGACTTCAAGCACGTCTATGCCGTTTTCCGAGGCTGCGCGCGCGATCGAGACGTCGCTCGTTATCAGCGCATTATCAGACACAACGGCGCAGGAGCATTTCGCATAGCCCTGCCTGACATTCAGCAGCTTATAACCGAGCGTTTCAAGGCGCTCGGTCAATTTTTTGTCGCTGTACTTAAAATTTCCTATGGCGTATCTGCCGACGACGGCGACATTGAGCTTGACACAGCCGGGGTATGAGAAATCGCCTGCGCCCTCGCTTGTCCGGACGATACGCTTTCCGGCGGCAAGCAGCCTTTCTTCAAGCTGCGGCGCGAGAAAGCTGTGATCCTTCAAAAGGAAAATATCACCCTCCCCGAGGGCAAGCACCTGCATATCAGCGTGTGCAGCTTCGGGATTATCGGAAATGCCGTATACGGGCGGCGTTTCGACCGTCTCGAAGCCGAGAGAACGGACGGCTTCGACGAGCGTCGGGCTTGAATATGACATTGCGGCTATCAGGACGATCATCTCCTCAGCGCCTCCACGGGCTTGTACCGCGAGGCTTTGTAGGCAGGGAATATCCCGAAGAGCATTCCGAGAAGCGCGGATATCACGACGGCCGCCGCCGCAGAGGCGAACGAGACGGTGATATCAGCTCCGATGAGCACCGACGCCGCGAACGAAGCGGCGCAGGCTCCGGCGATGCCGGCGGAAGTCCCTGCAAATGCTATTATAACCGATTCAAGGAGAAAATCAAGTAAAATATCGGCTCCCGACGCGCCGATCGACTTTTTTATCCCGATCTCCTTCGTGCGCTCGTTTACGGAGATCAGCATAATGTTCATGATACTGATTCCTGAGACGAGCAGTGATATCGCGCCGATGACGGTGAGGATCGTCCTCACGACGCCGAGCATACTTTCAAGGACGCTCTTCTGCCCTGCAAGATCCGTCACTGTAATTTCACTGCCGAGCGTGCGCTTCACGCCGTCGGCAACGCGCTCCGAGGGCTGCACGCCGTCCGTCTTGACGAAGACCTGATCGAACTCAGCGCTGCCGCGGAACGAGGAATACGGGACGTAAAGGAACGCGGGAAAATAGCTGCCCATGAGCGACTGCATTATCCCCTTCCCCGTCTTTACGACTCCGACGACCTCAAAGCTCTGAACAGACGTGCCGCGAAGAAGCTCCACCGACCTGCCGACAACGCATTCACTTCCGAAAAGCTCTTCTGCGAGAGACTGATCGACCATGCAGACGCGCGAATTCGCCTTGATATCGCCCTTGTCGATAAATCTTCCGCGCACAAGCTCGAACGATACGACGTCTTCGGCGTTCTCGTCGATACCCCATACCATAGCGTTCGCGTTTTCTCCTCCGTTTATGACCTTTGAGGCGTCGAGCGTGACGGGAGCCGTGCGGACGATCCCGGAAACGCGGCCGAGCGCCTCAAGCTCGCCGCTGCCGAGCGGTCTGCCGCCGGAGCTTACGATCAGACCGTTCATACCGAGGCTGTCAAGCTCCGACCAGACCGCCCTTACTCCGAAGCTGCTGACGGCGTTGATAAGCAGCACTGACGTGACGGCGACGGAGATGCTCAAAACGGTGAGAAAAAAACGAAGCCTGTTTTCAAGCAGGCACTTTACGGTGAACCTGACCTTACTTCGCATAGACAGTCACCTCGCTGACGACCGTTTTTGAAGGATCGTTCACCTTTGCCGCGTCGTAGACGATCACGTCTCCGTCGTCAATGCCGTCGAGGATCTCGATCCCGTTTGAATACTCTTCGCCCTGCGCTACAAATCTTTTTTCCGCTGACGAACCGTTTGAGGCGTATACGAACGCCTTCCCCGTCTCGTCGTGCAAAACGGAGGAGTACGGCGCAAGCAGCGTATTCTGCTTCGTTGCGGTCACGATCGAGCAGTCGGCAGTATATCCCGGCTTCAGCCCGTCGCAGCTCCCGTCCAGTGCGACGCCGACCTTGACGCTCGTTATCTTTGCGCCGGCAGAGCCGGTCTGACTCGCCGAATCTCCGACTGAGGAAACAGAGCCGTGGAGCATATCAGGCAGCGCACGGCAGTCTACCGTTACGCCCTGCCCCTTCCTGACCTTTGCGATATCCTTCTCCGCGACGGCAAGCTGCACCTGGAACGACTTCTTCCCCGAAACGCGGAAAAGAGTCTGCCCCTTCACGAAGAAACCGCCGCTTTCAACGTCAAGCCCCGTAAGAACGCCGTCGGCAGGCGCTGTATATACGGCAGCAGAACCGCCGCTGCCGAGCAGCTCAGCCGCGCCGTCGAAGGAGCCGGACGTGAGGACGGAGTAAAGCTCCGAGCCGGAGATATCGGCGTACGTTTCAAACGCCGTCATAATGACGTCGCCTGCCTCGACAATATCGCCGTTTTTGAAGAAAACGGACTGCACCGCCCCGCTTCCGTTTGCGGAGACATTCGAGCTGTCGGAATACTCGACCGTACCGGTGTATGCGAGACGCTCGACAGCCGTTCTCCGGGAAACGCGCACGCCGCGGACGCGGTCTGTGCTTTCAATGCGCGTGTATCCCACGGCGAAAACGATAAGTATCAGCGTGACAGAGACCAAAATTGCTGCGATTATTCTTTTCATGAAGTATCTCCCCCGTTGGCCGCCGCCAAAATACCGTTTTTGCGGCGGCATATCCGTAAACCGTATTATTCCCCGATGCGGTTGAATTATTTACGTGACTGTACTGCCGCGCACGTTTTCGCATAAAAACGAACGAATGACTGCAAAGTCCGCATTCTGTCTGTTTTATTGTATGCAGAGCCGGGACGTTTTGCAATAAGCATAATTACAGTCTTCACGCGAGGCTCAGGTTTGCAGGGATTTTTTAAAATTTTTATTGAAAATCTTGTAATAAATGTTGAAAATTTGACCAATTTATACTATAATAGTATCTGTATGAATTGGCAGAGTCGCTTTCTGCCTGAAAATCTATTAAGAGCTGGGAGTGAGGAGCAATGTTGGGTAATATGAAGCTCGGCCTGATAATTCTCTTGACGGGCATCGTAGTCGTCTTCTCCGTTCTGGTGCTGCTTATCATCATTATCAAGGTGTACAGCACGGTCGTGAGCAACGCGCAAAACAGCATTGAAGCAAAAAGAGTCGAAAAGCAGGCCGTGAAGGAAGCTGCCGTACAGGAGGAAGCTCCTGCGCCGGTCGTTGAGACGGCAGCGGAAAAGGAGGACGACGGCACGATCCCCGGCGAGATAATCGCGGCGATCGCGGCGGCTGTCGAGGTCATTTTCGGCGAGGGCGCAGTTACGGTCACGTCTGTCAGGAAGGCTAAGGTTCAGCGCACGTCCAAGAGGCGCAGCGCGTGGAAGGCAGCCGGAATGGCGGAGAATACGCGCGCTTTCTGACAGAGTTTTAGGTGGTGTAGATTATGGATTTTTTAACACAGTTTCTGGAGTCGATACTCGGTATCTTCGCAAACTCCGGTTTTGCGAGCCTCCCGTGGGAGAACTATATAATGATACTCGTATCGTTCCTGCTTATTTATCTTGCGGTCAAGAAGCAGTATGAGCCGCTCGTGCTCCTGCCGATCGCAGTCGGAATGCTTCTTGTAAACCTTTACCCCGCTATCGCAATGGGCGGACAGACGCAGTATATCCCCGTCGCGGAGTATCTCAAGAATCACCCCGGCGACACCGTTACATACGCGAGAGTCATGATCGACGGCGTTGAGTGCTTCGCAAAGCCGGAGCAGGTCGGCGGTCTTCTCTACTACCTTTATCAGGGCGTAAAGCACGGTATCTATCCGCCGCTCATCTTCCTCGGCATCGGCGCTATGACGGACTTCGGTCCGCTGATCGCAAACCCGAAGAGCTTTATCCTCGGCGCTGCCGCTCAGATCGGTATTTTCATCACGTTTATCGGCGCTATCCTTCTGGGATTTGCTCCGAATGAGGCAGGCGCGATCGGTATTATCGGTGGCGCGGACGGTCCTACGGCTATCTACGTTACCTCGATCCTCGCGTCGGGGCTTCTCGGCCCGATCGCCGTGGCGGCTTACTCGTACATGGCGCTCGTTCCGATCATTCAGCCGCCTATCATGAAGCTGCTCACAACGAAGGAGGAGCGCTCCATCAAGATGGTACAGCTTCGCCCCGTTTCCAAGCTCGAAAAGATACTTTTCCCGATCATCGTAACGGTTGTTGTTTCGCTTCTTCTTCCCGACGCGGCGACGCTCATCGGTATGCTGATGTTCGGAAACCTGATGCGCGAAAGCGGCGTTGTTGACAGGATCTCGAAGACGGCTCAGAACGAGCTGATGAACATTATCACGATCTTCCTCGGACTTTCCGTCGGCTCGACGGCAACGGGCAAGGTCTTCCTCTCGCCCAAGACGATCGGCATTATCGCGCTCGGTCTGTTCGCGTTCATGATGGGTACGTCGTTCGGCGTTATCTTCGGCAAGATCATGTGCAAGGCGACAGGCGGCAAGGTCAATCCGCTTATCGGCTCGGCAGGCGTTTCCGCCGTACCGATGGCAGCGAGAGTTTCGCAGAAGGTCGGTCAGGAGGAGAACCCCTCGAACTTCCTTCTCATGCACGCGATGGGTCCGAACGTAGCCGGAGTCGTAGGCTCGGCAGTCGCAGCCGGCGTGCTTATCAGTATTCTAAAGTGATCTCAAAAGGAGTTGTCTTTGGCAGCTCCTTTTGTCTGTTGATGAGATTCAGAATTACCCTCGGTGAGGCCTCTGTTTTCCTGCTGCTGCACAATTCAAACGCGACCGCAATGTAATTCCGTTCGTGTTCCGGCTGCACGCCTTGGTCGGTGCTTCTTGAGGCAGCGTCCGAGACCTGCGAACATTTCTCTTTCTATTGCAATTACGGGCGGTTTGTGATATAATCTCTCTTGCGAGGCACTGATTAAATCGAGCGCTCATATTGCGAGGTTTTTTTAGGCAAATTGCAGGAATACTGATGTATTTCAGGATTTTGAAAGCGATTTGACCAAAAAGGACAAGCAAGATGGGTGTTCAGTTCTCAGAACGTGATTTATTCAGTGGCTCCCTTGATAACTCAGTGAATAGGAGTGCTTTATGACTGTTATAAATGCGGAGGGACTCAGCGGAACTCAGGCGCTCGGAAAACGCATCGCCGACGCTCTTCACGGAACGGAGGTTATCGCCTTCTTCGGGGGGCTTGGAATGGGCAAAACGACTCTCACACGGGCGATCGCCGAGGCGCTCGGCTGCAGCGACGACGTATCAAGCCCGACGTTTGCGATAGTCAACGAATACAGCGCGCGCTTTAAGCTGTACCACTTCGATATGTACCGCATCACAAGCTGGGACGACCTGTACTCGACCGGATTTTTTGATTACCTCGATACAGGCGTTCTGATAATCGAATGGAGCGAAAATATCGAAAATGCGCTGCCGGAAAATACGGTCAGGATCACGATCCTGCCGGGAAAAACGGAGAACGACAGAATTTTTGAGATCGAAGGTCTTGACTTATGAAAATATTAGCGATAGACACATCTGCGAAATCGGCCTCCGTCGCCGTGACGGACGGCGGAGAGATCAAGGGTGAATTCTTTATTAACACGATGCTGACACACAGCGAAACGCTTATGCCTATGGTGGACGCGGTGCTGAAAAGCACGAGGATCACGCTCGGCGAGATCGACTGCTTCGCCGTCAACACAGGCCCCGGCTCGTTCACGGGGCTGAGGATCGGAATTGCAGCCGTGAAGGGGCTTGCGTTTGCAGGGAATAAGCCGTGCGCCGCCGTATCGACGCTCGAATCAATGGCGTATAATCTAAGCGCGCCGGATACGGTCGTCTGCGCCGTGATGGACGCGCGCTGCAATCAGGTTTACAACGCGCTTTTCG
>CADAYJ010000040.1:0-345 GCA_902792115.1 uncultured Ruminococcus sp.
TATAGATTTTAGCACAGGAGAAGACACGGTGATCTTGAATGTCGTCTTGATCGACGTATTCTCCGTTGATGTGACGGTGATCGTCTGCTCGCCTGTTTTTCCTGCCGTAAAGCCGCTGTATGTGACCTTGCTTGTAGCGTCGTATGTGTTGTTGTCCGTCTTTGTTGCCGTTATCTTAATGCCTGATGTTTCGAGAGCTGTGTCGGTATAGGCGTAAACCGTTTTGTTAGGCATTGTTGTAACGGATATAGATTTTAGCACAGGAGAAGACACGGTGATCTTGAATGTCGTCTTGATCGACGTATTCTCCGTTGATGTGACGGTGATCGTCTGCTCGCCTGTTTT
>CADAYJ010000040.1:351-15801 GCA_902792115.1 uncultured Ruminococcus sp.
CTGTATGTGACCTTGCTCGTAGCGTCGTATGTGCTGTTGTCCGTCTTCTTCGCAGTGATCTTTATGCCTGATGTTTCGAGAGTTGTGTCGGTATAGGCGTAAACCGTTTTGTTAGGCATTGTTGTGACAGATATGGATTTTAGCACAGGAGAAGACACGGTGATCTCGAATGTCGTCTTGATCGACGTGTTCTCCGTTGATGTGACGGTGATCGTCTGCTTGCCTGCTTTTCCTGCCGTAAAGCCGCTGTATGTGACCTTGCCTGTAGCGTCGTATGTGCTGTTGTCCGTCTTTGTTGCCGTTATCTTAATGCCTGATGTTTCGAGAGTTGTGTCGGTATAGGCGTAAACCGTTTTGTTAGGCATTGTTGTGACGGAGATGGATTTGAGTGTTGCCGAAGGGGCGGTGAGGTTTATCTCAAATGTAGTATTTGCGGAGCTGTTCTGATTCGACGTGACGGTTACGGTCTGCTTGCCCGTCATTCCCGTCGGGAATGCGCTGAGGGTGACATTGTCCGTAACGTCCGATACTGATTCATCGGTAAATGTACCTAGCACCTTGAACCCGGTGAGATCGTATGATGTGGCTGTTGATGAATACTCCCTCTTTGGGTAAGATGTGATCGTCAGCTTCTCAACGCGGTTCGATACCAGCGTTACGTAGAATGAATTATCTGAGAATAAATACGTTCCGAGGGACGGGAGGACGGCGAATATCTCGCACCTGCCGGCGGTGTCGATCTCCGTATAAAGAACCTCTTCGGAGACGTCGAGTGTTGTGCCGTCCGACATCTGCGCTATACATACAGCGCCCGTAGGATCGATCGTTTTTGTGCCGTTTACGTACGTCAGCTTGTCCGGGAACTTCGTGATCGAGAAGCTCGTCGGCACCTGCATCGCTTCGATCGTCATGTTGAGCTTTGAGGAGGAGACCGTGTTCAGGTTCTTGTCGTAAAAGTCATCAACGACGAGCTTGAGCGATTTCGTAGCAGACGAGGTTCCCGAGTTGCTTACGGGAATACGAATAAGCTCCGTCTTCTTAGTGAACGTGTAGCCCGTCTGACCGCTGCACAGGAGCGTACCCATAGTTTCGGTGTAATGATAGTTGAAGTTGCCGTTGTACGTCGTCGCGCCGGCGGCCTTGGCGTCGTCCGTCCAACTGGCGCTCTTAGCGGTAACCGTACCGCCGAGGCCCGTAAGACGGAAGGAAAGACCTGCGACGTTTGTGTTGGCGTCTACCGTAATAACGGCGCAGACGGCGCTTTTCGCTTCGATCGTCACGCTCTGCGTCAGCGTGTTTCCGGAGACGGCCGGCGCCGTTGCGGCAAGCGCCGAGAAGGGCAGGCACGTCGTTATCATCAGAATTGTTAGCATTATCGCGATCAGTTTTTTCATTGTGATCCCTCCGCGTTTCATATATAATCTTATTTTAACACAGCAGAGAGATTTTGTAAATGATTTACACTCAAATATTTCTTTCGATTACACAAAAAATATGAATAATGCACAAACAATCACGACTGTTTTCAACGAAAATAACAACACAGCAGCGCTAAACTGCCGGAAAACAAAAAAAGCACCCTCGGCGACATAACCGAAGGTGCGTATAATTCACTGTAATTTATCAGCAGACCTTGACTCTCCAGCCGAACGGATCGTCCAGCTTGCCGTACTGGATACCGGTCATTGTATCGTACAGCTTCTGGCTAAGCTCGCCGATCTCGCCGTTGTTGATGATCATAACGTCGTCAACGTATCTGAGCTTGCCTACGGGGGAGATAACGGCAGCCGTACCCGTGCCGAAGCACTCCTCGAGCTTGCCTGTCTTCTGAGCCTCGATAAGCTCGTCAACGGAAATTCTTCTCTCCTCGACCTCGTAACCCCAGCTCTTGCAAAGCTCGATCGTGGAGTTTCTCGTAACGCCCGGAAGGATACTGCCGTTGAGCATCGGAGTTACGACCTTGCCGTCGATCTTGAAGAAGATATTCATAGAGCCGACTTCCTCGATGTACTTGCGCTCAACGCCGTCGAGCCAGAGAACCTGAGAATAATCGTCGTTGTGAGCCTTGACCTGGCCGATGAGGCTTGCAGCGTAGTTGCCGCCCGTCTTAGCAAAGCCCATGCCGCCTCTGACTGCACGAACGTACTCGTCCTCGATCCAGATGCCTACCGGATCGAGACCGCTCTCGTAGTATGCGCCGCTGGGAGCGAGGATAACCATGAAGAGGTATGTCTTCGACGGAGCAACGCCGAGGAACTCGTCAGTTGCGATGATAAAAGGACGGATATAGAGTGATGTGCCGGGATCAGTGGGGATCCAATCCTTATCCACCTCGACGACAGCCTTGCACGCCTGAACGAAATCTTCAACGGGGATCTGAGGAATGCAGAGACGATCGTTTGTCTTCTGCGCTCTCTCGGCGTTCTTTTCAGGTCTGAAAAGATAAACCTCGCCGTTGTCGCCCTTATATGCCTTGAGGCCTTCAAACATCTCCTGACCATAGTGGTAAACCATAGCGGCGGGAGAAAGGCTGATATTCTGGAACGGAACGATCCTCGGATCATGCCAGCCCTTACCCTCGGTATAGTCCATCATGAACATATGGTCGGTGAAAATCTTGCCGAAGCCGAGCGGTTTGCCGGGCTCGGGCTTTTTCTTCGGCGCTGTTGTCTTGGTGATCTTGATGTCCAACACAAAAATGCATCTCCTTAAAAATTTGGTTTATAATAATTGTCGCCGCGCCTTCCGGAGCGGCTGTATTGCGCCCCGCGGAGTGCGCCCGAAGGCTTGCCCCGTTGGCTTACAGTCACGTTTCTCCGCGGTATTTACCCACGGTAAATAACATTATATAACTATTCATTGCAAAAGTCAATAACGGCGGCGCAGAAATTCTCATTTTCCGGAACATTTTTGCAATTTTCGTTTTGAAATCCTGCAAAAAGCGCAATCTTTACTCCCCGGACGTCTCTCCCTGCTTTCTCTGGGAAAGCTCTGCTCTGATTTCGTCCAGGAAAGCCTTGCCGTAGCGATCTATCTTTACGCGGCCTACACCGTTCACGGCGGAAAGCTCCTCCTCCGTCGTCGGGAGGCTTCTGCACATTTCGCGCAGCGCAGCATCGGTAAAGACGACATAAGCAGGAACTGACGCCTTCTTCGCAAGCTCCAGCCGCAGCGCCCTGAGTCTTTCGTAAAGTGCGGAGTCGGCAGGTGCGCCGTCGGATTTTCCTTTCTTTGACGGAGGCTCCTTCAGGACGCGCGTCTCGATCCGCTCCTCGCCGCGCAGCACGGCGCCCGAGGACTTCGTGAGGCGGAGGATCGGTCTGTCGGAATCGGTCTGCTCCAGATACCCCTGCGTGATGAGCGAATTGATCCTCGAACGCACCTCGGATTCTGACCGTTCCTTCATAATGCCGTAGGTGGAGAGTTTGTCGAAGCCTAAGGATCTCACCCTCTCGCTGTTTGCTCCGCGCAGAACATCGCAGACCATTTTGCTTCCGAATCTTTCACGCATCCGCACGACGCACGAGAGTATTTTCTGCGCGTCAACAGTGATGTCCATAAGCTCATAGTGCAGCAGGCAGTTTGAACACTTTCCGCAGGAGCCTGTCTGATTCTCTCCGAAGTAGCGAAGGAGGAAGGCTCTCAGGCAGTCGTTCGTTGTGCTGTAAATCGTCATGTATTTCAGCCTTGTTTCGTCGCGCAGGCGAAGCTCGCGCTGCTCACGCTCGGAGAGCTGCTCGTTCGGCTCGGAATGCTCTATCAAAAATTTCGCAGTACGCACGTCCTTCGGCTGATAGAGCAGGATACATTCCGCCTCGCTGCCGTCGCGCCCTGCTCTTCCTGCCTCCTGGTAATAGCTTTCGAGATCCTTCGGCATATTGTAGTGGATCACAAACGAGACGTTTGACTTGTCGATACCCATTCCGAAGGCGTTCGTCGCTACCATGACAGAGGCTCTGTCGTATACGAAATCGTCCTGGCTGCGCTTTCGCTCGTCCTCCGTCATACCGGCGTGGTACCGAACGGCGTCAAAGCCCTTATTGCAGAGCAGGGCGCAGACGTTCTCCACAGCAAGCCGCGTCGAGCAGTAAACGATACCGCATCGTCCGCGGCGGTCGCGAAGAAGCGAAAGCAGCGTGCCTGTCTTGTCTGTCGGCGACATAACGGAGAAGAAGAGGTTAGGTCTGTCGAAGCCCGTCGTAACGCAGAAAGGATCGCGCAGTCCGAGAAGGCGAACGATATCTCCGCGAACATTCTCCGTCGCCGTAGCTGTAAATGCGCCGACCACGGGGCGTTTGGGAAGAGAAGAGATAAAACCCTCGATATCGAGATAGCTCGGGCGAAAATCCTGCCCCCATTGAGAGACGCAGTGCGCTTCATCCACGGCGACGAGAGAGATATCGCTTTCGGCGCACGCCGCCCTGAAACGCTCAGACGAAAGGCGCTCCGGCGCAGCGTATATCAGCTTGTAGCACCCCTGCCGCATTCGCTCCATGACCTTGTCGGACTGCGAGGGTGAAAGAGAGCTGTTTATGTAAGCGGCCTTTACTCCGCTTTGTATGAGCGCCATGACCTGGTCATGCATAAGAGAGATAAGCGGAGAGATAACGAGCGCCGCGCCGCCGGAAATCAGTGCCGGGATCTGGTAGCACATCGATTTTCCCGCGCCCGTCGGCATAACGCATACGACGTCGCGCTGCGCGCAGAGTGCGTCGATTATCTCCTCCTGCCCTCCGCGGAACGAATCATGACCGAAATATTCCTTTAGTATCCGGTATTTTTCCTCCAAAGCGCACTCACACCCTTTCCGGTTTACAATAGATTTTAAATGCAGCTGCACGTTTAATGCCGCGTTCGCTTTTTTATCATCAGCTAGCGAAGCTCTTTCGCGCAAAATTCAGCGCCCTTCCGAAAATCGGCGGGCGCTTCGTCGGTCACATATTGTCGAGAGAATCGGTCGAGCTTTCGTTGCCGGTCATGTCGTTGAAGTTCGACGTGACGGACGAGCCGATATTGTCGGCGCCGTCGGCGATATCCTCGCCTACCTCGCCGATCATGCTCGCGGTGTCGTGCAGAACACCTTCGCCGCTATGTGTGTCGGCGTTTCTGCTCTGCGCGCGAGACGTGCTTTTTTTGCTCTCGTTCATTCGCTGAGATGTCGTGCCCGAAACGACGGACGGACGGCTGTTGTCGTCGATCCTGCCGTCTCTTGAGTCGCAGGCGGCAAGTGCAGACGCTGCAAGCGCCGCACAAGCTGCGATCGCAATGATCTTTTTCATAATAATTCACTCCAGATTAATAATTCCCGCGTCACGCTCCGAGTTCTTTTGCGCCGGAGCGTTTCGCAGAGGCGAACCATAGGCGCCCGTAAGTATTATTTCCGGAAATGTAAAAATTATGACTTTGCTTTTTGCAGTTTTGTCTCCGCGCTGTGTACGTCCACCTGCATAAACGGAATAACGATGCCGTTTTCGCCGAAAGTGCGAAGGACGTTTTCCTGCATATAGTGGTAAACAGGCCAGTAATCAGACGTCCTGCACCATACGCGGACGATGATCTCGATACTGCTGTCCTCCAGATTTCCCACGGCTGTAAACGGCTCGGGATCATTCATGATAAGATCGTTTGCGGAAGTCACCTTTTTGACGGCGTTCCTCACCTTCGCAAGGTCGCTGCCGTATGCAACGCTGTATTTCAGGTCTACGCGGCGCCTGTCCTGAGACGAGTAATTCGTGATGTTGTTGACGGTGATGTTGGAATTCGGAAGAATTATCTCCTTGTTGTCGAGCGTGAGCAGATGCGTGCTTGAGATGTCGATGCGCTTTACAGTGCCCTCGTTGCCGCTGATAGCGACGTAATCGCCGACCTTGAACGGCTTGTTCACAAGGATCATCAGACCGCTCGCGACGTTTTTGAGCGTATCCTGCAAGGCAAGACCGATCGCGACCGTCGCTGCGCCGAGAGCAGTTATGAGTGACGCGATGTTGAAGCCGAGTTTTGCAAGAGCCGCCACGAGGACAAGTATCCTCAGCGCGTGCTTCGAGAACGAATGGACGAACGTCACGACCTCCTCGCTCACCTTCGCCCGCTTGAGCGTTTTTGAAAGAAGGTTTGAGATGAATCCCGCGAGCGAAATTCCGACGATAAGTATCACGACGGCTGCAAGCAGTGACGGGAAGAATTCCGCTATCCAGTCTGTAAATTTATCAAAGTATTTTTCCGTTAACGTCTTTGCCTGTTCGAGCTGGTTGGTATCCATTGCATCACCTTATTCCTTCGTTATGTCTTCCTTGAGCAGGTGGTACGTCACACCGTCGGCAAAGGTGATCTCCGTTGTTGTGCTGCCGGCCTCCTTGACGAAAGTGCCCTTAACCTCGCTGCCGTTCCACTCGTAGATCACGCCCAGGCCGCACGCAGCGCCGTCCGAGAACGAGCCTGTGTAGCCGTGATCGGTGTAGATTATCGTGCCCTTGCCGAACGGTCTTCCTCCGACGAGCAGACCGGAGTACGAGCCGGAGCCAAGCTCACGCTCTATGACGTAGTTCGGGCCTTTGATGTAGCGGCTGTATTCGCTGCCGATCATCTTTGAGCGCAGCGGAAGATCGTCGAGGCGCTGCAGGCGCACCTTCATGCTCTTGAACGGCTTGCCGCCCTTGAAGATACCCTCGAAATACTTCTCGCCGTACTGCGAGAAGCCGCAGCCCATGCCCTCGTATGCGCCGTCCCTGACGTAGCCCTCGTACTTGACGCTCAGACCGTCGTCCGTAAATTCGCGCATATAGACGCACTTGCCGTCGCTGTATATGCTCTCGCGGACGACTGCGCCGTTTTTGATCTCGTTGATCCTTCCGTCGGGAACGCCCATTGAGAAGCTGCCTGCGAGATAAGGCTTGCCGTCCTTGTAGAGAAGTCCCTCGCCGTCCTTTCGTCCGGCTGTCCAGTGACCGCTGTATTCCGTTTTTCCGTCGGGGGTAAAGCTCGTTCCGACGCCCCGGCGGACGTCGTCTCTGAACTTGCCCTTATACACGAGCGCGCCGCCGCGGTATTCGCTGCCCGTTCCGCAGCGCACCCCGTTTTTCCACTCGCCGTCGTATATCCTCTCGCCGTCCTTGTACGCCGTTCCTTCGCCGTGGTAAAGCTCGTTTTTCAGCTCACCCTTGTATATCAGATTTCCGTCGCGGTCGTAGCATGAAAGCACTCCGACGGGGCGTCCGTCTGCAAATGCTCCGCTGTACCACGAGCCGGTCTTGATGTCGTATTTTCTGCCCTGTCCGTGGAAGCGGTTTCTCACCCACTCGCCCTCGTAGAGCTTTTTTCCTCGCTTCGTCGTAAAGACAGCGTAGCCGTCTATCGTGCCCATGACGAAGCTGCCCGAAACGCGGCAGCCGTTTGAGAGCGTAAGCGTGCCCTCGCCGTTGAACTTGCCGTCCTTCCATTCGCCGTGGTAGCTCACCTGACCGCTTGAATCATACTGCGTACCGACGCCGTTGCGCCTGCCGTTTTTCCATTCGCCGTTATATATGAGATTGCCGTAGGAGTCGAAGAGCGTTCCTCTTTCGGAGAGTCTGTCGTCCTCCCAGCGAGAGACGAACACGCTCTCGTCCGTCGGGTTATAGAGCATTCCGACGCCCTCGCGCGTACCGTTTTCCCAGCGGCCTACGAATTTAAGGTCGCCGTTTTCGTCGAACTTCGCGCCCATTCCGACGGGGCAGTTATCCTCCCACTTGCCGACGTACATCGAGCGATCCTTCGGCTTGAACGATACGCCGATCCCGTTGCGGCGGTTCTCCGACCAGTCGCCGACGTAGCATATCGAGCCGTTGCTGTAATAATACGCTCCGAAGCCGCTGCGCTTGTCGTTGGCGTACTCGCCGTCATACGCTGTGCGGTCGCCGCTCATCGCGGTGCGTCCTCTGCCGTGGCGCTGCCCCTTATCGTTCATTTCGCCGTAGTAGTAGTACGCCTCTCCGTTCTCGGAGCGAATTACCTTTGACGGCTCAAGCGCACCGTCGGCGCTCTCTTTCCGGAAGGTCTTAACAGGCTCCGCATCGGGCTTCTGCCTCACCGGCTTTTCGAGCTTCGGAAGCTGCGGCTTCTCGTTGAGAACGGGCTGCGACGCGGAAGCGAGAGCGTCCGAAAGCGACTGCTTCATAAACTCGATCGTCTTCCTGCTCGCGCGTTCGTCGAGAAGATCGGTCGTTTCCTCGCTCTGCGCAGGTCGTGCGCGCTTGTAGCCGTAGGAGCGCTCACCCGTCTTCGCCGCAGCTCCGATATCGAACTCTCTCGTGACGGAGATATCGCTGCTTCTGCCGTCATCATCATCCTCTTCGTCGTCCTCGTCTTCGTCGTCCTCTTCGTCTTCGTCATCTTCTTCGTCCTCCGTATCGCCGAGATCCTCAACCGTTTCTTCCGTAAGCTCCTCGTCGTCCTCTCCGGAGTCCTCTTCGTCGTTATCGTCAAAGAGGATATCGAAAACATCGCGCTTCTTTTCTTCCTCCTCCGGCTCTTCCTTGTCCTCATCGTCCTCAAGGAGAGAATCGGAGTGCAGCTTTGGCATGGGCGGCTCGTCCGCGCGCTTTACGCCCCATTCGCGTGACGGCGGGAGCTTGCTGTCGTCGCTGAAACGGAAGGTGAGGCTCTCCTTCGGCTTTTCCTCGGGAACGATCACGTCGTCCGTCAAGGTCAGGTCGATCTTCCCGGCCGGAGCAATGTCGCTCATAATCGGGGAGTCGTTGTCTTCTCCGAGCAGAGACGGATCGCTGCAGTACTTCTCCCAGAGACGCGCCGTCCTGTCATTTGCAAAGTACACATATCCGTTGGAGCAAAGGGTACTCACCTCGGGAACGCCCAGCTTGTCCGTCAGCTTTTGCAGCAGCTTTGCGTCCTCGACGGCACGGCACGGGTGAAGCACCTCCGGGCGCTTGTCGTCTCCGCCGGAGGTGTATTTCAGTATCGCCGCCATACCATTCTTATCCCAGTATACAAGCTCGACCTCCGGCTCGGAGCTGCTCGTGCCGTAGTATTTCGTCTTGATCCAGTTGTGGTACGGACCGAAGTACATACATTTCTGAATTTTACCGAAATTATCGCGCACCTCGACGCGGTAATCATCGCCGTCGCGCTGCGGCGGAACGCGCTCAAGCACTCGGTTGGCAGTATTCACGACCTTCCATTTGAGCACCGTATCTTCGTTTAAAGAATAATTATATTTGTAGATCTTGCCGTCGTCGCCCATATCGGTAAACTTGCGCTTCTGAGTCTGAAGCCCCGACTCATAGTAGTTTTTGCGAACGACAGTCAGCTTATCCTTATACGGGTTTCCTTTATCGTAGCTTTTCAGAAAGACACCGTAATAATTAACGGCATTTCGTTTAAAATATGTTAAATCGCCCGGCATTTTTGTAACCCCTTTCAAAAACCGCTTAGTTCTATTATATGAAAAACTGTATGTTATTTCAAGAGGCTTTGTCTGATTTTCGGGCTTTATGTCAATTTGTAATTATTTTGTAATATTATCGCTCGAAAAAGGTTACAAAAAAATCCGCCCGTGACAATTCGCGGACGGAATAAAGGGCAATATTTTATTTTTCTACAAGTAGCGGAAGCTGCAGCGCGCTGTCGAGAACCGTCACACCGTCGTAGCTGCGAAGAACGGACGCACCCTGATGCCCCTTTGCGATCAGCACGCAGTCCGCGCCGACGAACGACGCCGTTTCATAGTCGTGGTACATATCTCCGACAAAAAGCGTCGAGACAGGCTCGTAGCCGTATTTCGAGACGACGGCTGCCGCACGCTCGCTTTTGCTGCCGCAGTTTACGTCGTCCGCGCCGGACATGAACTCAAAGTACCCGTCAAGCCCGAATTTTTTAAGGCTCGAAACGAGGCGCCCCGTCTCGAAGCCGGAGATCACCCCTTGGCGAATGCCGAGGCTGCTAAAGCGGCGTATGACCTCGCACACCTCGGGGAACGGCTTTGCGTTCGGTGCGATGCGGTCGTAGTTTTCAAGAAAGGAGTCGGCGACCTCGCGGAAATCGCATTTCGAGAAGTCGTAGATCTTGTCGTAAAAGAGGCGGATCGGCATTTCGCACTCGCGCAGGTAGAACTCCATGTCGATCTCCGGATTTCCGTGCTCCCTGAGTACGACGTTCTCCGCCTCGACCGCAACCCATGCGTCGTCGATGATCGTTCCGTTGTAATCCCAAACGATGCTGTTATACTTCACCCTTGTGATCCTCCTCAGGCTCGCTTTCGCAGGAGCCGTCCGCTTCCTCGCTGATCGGCACCAGCTTTTTCTTGATCGACATTCCGTTGTAGTTTATCTTGAACTTGACCTTGCCCGTCATTTTCTGACCGCACTTTTCACAGAAAAGAACAGCCGTAAAGCCCTTGCTCTTGACCACCCAGTCCGTCAGCGGAACGAGCGGACTGCCGCATTTGCCGCAGAGCAGGCGAAACTCGCCCTTGTTGACGAGAGGGCTGTTGATATCGGTGACGTAATACGACTTGAACGTCAGGCGGTAATGAAGCTGATCCGCCGTTTCAAGGTACTTCGGGAATTTCTCGGGGTAATAGAGATTCTTGAAGATGGTCATTGAAAGCATACTGTCCTGAAGCGCGCGGTGAGCGACAAAATCCGCCGGATCTATGCCGATAAGCTCCGCAGCAGGCGCCAAGCCGAGCTGACGTCCTGCGTTGTAAACGCCGAGCACCTCCGCACAGTAGACCTGAAGGTCACAGTAGCGGTAGATAAAATCTACGCGGTCCGTCTTCTCGTAATACTTTGTATTCTCCATCAGCGCGAGGATATCGCACGTACCCCACGTCATGAGGATATCATTGCCGAGGAATTTCTTAAATTTGCTGAGGACGCGCGTATACGTAGCTCCGCCCGACGCCAGCTCTTCGTTGCTGATATTCGTCAGCTCGCGCACCTTGCCCGTCAGCTTCTTCGCCACCTGCGGCGCAACGAGCATCGAGAACGTGTCGAGCACCTCGAAATTCTCGTTGAAGCGCACCGCTCCGAACTCTATGATCTCGCTCATAAAGCCCTTGTATTTCTTGCTGTACGAGCTGTTCCATTCAAGATCAAGGATAACAAAGTTCATATGATCACCCCGCTTTTGCTAGTGTGTCCGGTGTAAAAAACAGCAGATCATTAATACTGAACCTCCGGCTTTGAAAGCGATTGTCACTATGCCGCCGCAGATCTGCTCGGATAATTATTTTTTGAACATTTTCTTCATTCTCTGCTCTTTGCTGAGGATCATCTTTCTCAGTCTGATGTTCTTCGGAGTCACCTCGACAAGCTCGTCGTCCGCGATGAATTCAAGGCTCTGGTCGAGGCTGAGGATCGTCGGAGGAACGAGCTTGAGCGCCTCGTCGCTGCCGGACGCGCGCGTGTTCGTCGCGTGCTTTTTCTTGCAGACGTTTACAACGATGTCCTCACTCTTCGGGCAGGCGCCGACGATCATGCCCTCGTATACCGGTACGCCCGGTCCGATGAACATTCTGCCTCTGTCCTGCACGTTGAACAGACCGTAGCCCGTCGATTCGCCCGTCTCGTGAGCGATCAGGGAGCCTTGGTGGCGCGAGACGATGTCGCCCTTATACGGCTCGTAGCTGTCGAAGACGTGGTTCATGATGCCGTTGCCGTTCGTGTCCGTCAGGAACTCGGAGCGGTAGCCCATGAGACCTCTTGCAGGGATCTTGTACTCGATGTGAGTCGTGCCGCCCTCGCGCGTACCCATATCGACAAGCTCCGCCTTTCTTGCGCCGAGCTTCTCCATTACAGCGCCGACGTACTCCTCCGGCACCTCGATGATAAGATACTCGATCGGCTCGCACGTTACGCCGTCGATCTTCTTGAAAATAACAGTCGGGCGCGATACCTGGAATTCGTAGCCCTGACGGCGCATCTGCTCGATAAGGATCGAAAGATGCAGCTCGCCTCGCCCGGATACACGGAATGTATCGGCGGAATCGGTCTCCTCGACGCGCATAGCGACGTTCGTCTCAACCTCCTTGAAGAGACGGTCGCGAAGATTTCTCGACGTTACGAACTTGCCCTCCCTGCCTGCAAACGGGCTGTTGTTTACGAGGAAGTTCATCGAAACGGTCGGCTCGTCGATCTTGATGAACGGAAGCGGCTCAACGCAGTCGGGCGCACACGCCGTTTCGCCGATATTGAGGTCTGCAATGCCGCTTACGGAGACGATATCTCCGAGCTGCGCTGACTCGGCTTCAACGCGCTTCAAGCCCTCGAACTGGTAGAGCTTTACGATCTTCGCGTTCGTTACGGAGCCGTCGGAGTGGCACAGAGCGATCTGCTGCCCTGCCTTGACGCTGCCGCGCTCAACTCTGCCGATACCGATTCTGCCAACGTAATCGTCGTAATCAATATTGGAAAAAAGGAGCTGGAGAGGACCGTCAAGCTCGCCCTGCGGAGCAGGGATCTCCTCGAGGATCTTCTCGAAAAGCGGCTTCATGCTGTCGCCCGGCTCGTCGGGATCGAGCGTCGCGTAGCCGTCTCTGCCGGAGGCGTAAACGACGGGGAATTCGAGCTGGTCGTCGTCCGCACCAAGCTCGATAAAGAGATCGAGCACCTCGTCCACGATCTCCGCGGGACGCGCGCCGGGACGGTCGATCTTATTGATAACTACGAGCGGCTTCTTGCCGAGGCTGAGCGCCTTTTTAAGCACAAAGCGAGTCTGCGGCATACAGCCCTCGAACGCATCAACGAGCAGCAGAACGCCGTCTACCATCATAAGTATACGCTCGACCTCGCCGCCGAAATCGGCGTGACCGGGAGTGTCTACGATATTGATCTTCGTGCCGTTGTACATAACGGACGTGTTCTTTGAGAGGATCGTGATACCTCTCTCACGCTCGAGGTCGCCGCTGTCCATTACGCGCTCCGCGACAGCCTCGTTCTCGCGGAACGTTCCGCTCTGCATGAGAAGCTGATCGACAAGAGTCGTCTTGCCGTGATCGACGTGCGCGATGATCGCTACATTTCTGAGATTTTCTCTGATACCCACATTCCTTACCTCTTTTACTTTATGACATAGCTTATTGCTTTTAAGAGCTTTAACTTTTAGATTATACCACGCCGCACTCGCTTTTTCAATTAAATATACACCCTCAAAAGCAAATTCGGCAATTCGACTCAAAAGCCGCCGTAAGCATAAATTTTTTGTATATCATTTCAATTACGGCAAAGCCGCGATAATGAAAGAGCGGCGCAAAAAAGCGCCGCAATAATTCTTAGCTGCATGATCCGTTCTCAGAGGACGATTTATCGGCTGATCCCCGGTCAGCCCTTGAGGCTTCCCTTCGCTATATTATCCCTGATCAGCTTATCTGTCAGCTCAAAAAGCGTTTCCGAGCCCAGCTTCGTCTTCTCCTGCCGCTTGTATATCTGTTCCTTCTCGCCGCCGTTGCTTTGGTTTAGCATGAGCGGCTGCAGGTTATCCATTGCGTGGGCGAATCTGGACTCGGCTGTCTCGAACGCCTCGAACTCGTCGAAGAGCGCTGTAAGCTCGTCTCTCTGGTCGTCGGGCAAAAGAGAAAAAATGCGCTCCTTCGCCGCGTCCTCCCTAGCCTTCTGCGTTTTGAGCATCTCGGCGTCGTACGCATACGTATCGCCTGCGTCGATCTCTACGATATCGTGTATCAGGCACATCAGCATGACCTTTGCGATATCGACGCTCTCGTTTGAGTATTCACGCAGCAGGTACGCCATTATCGCCATGTGCCATGCGTGCTCGGCGTCGGTCTCTCTCCTTCCGTGACCGGAGAGATGCGTCTGCCGGCAGATATTCTTTTCCTTGTCAATTTCGAGAGCAAACCGCATTTGCTTTTCAAGACGTTCGTTCATCAGGATCACCGACCGTAACATATTTGTATTTGATACGTTTACAGTATCAGCATCGCGTCGCCGAAGCTGAAAAATCTGTATTTCTCCTTCACAGCCTCCCTGTACGCATTCATCACGTTGTCATAGCCGGCGAAGGCGGACACAAGCATGATGAGCGTGCTTTCGGGAAGGTGGAAATTCGTGATAAGACCGTCGAGCACACGGAACTCATACGGCGGATAGATAAAGATATCCGTCCAGCCGTCGCAGGCGACGACCTCTCCGTGCTCCTTTGCGACAGCCTCGAGCGTGCGGCAGCTCGTTGTGCCGACGGAGATCACCCTGCCGCCGCTTGCCTTCGTCTCGCGGATAAGGCGCGCCGTCTCCTCGGGGACCTCATAATGCTCGCTGTGCATCTTGTGCTTCGTTACATCGTCCACCTTGACGGGGCGGAAGGTGCCCAGCCCGACGTGGAGCGTGACGTAGCCGAGCTTCACGCCCTTTTCCCTGATTTTTTCAAGCAGCTCGTTCGTGAAGTGGAGCCCTGCCGTCGGAGCGGCGGCGGAGCCAAGCTCCCGGCTGTAAACCGTCTGGTAACGCTCCTTGTCCTCGAGCTTTTTCGTGATGTACGGAGGAAGCGGCATCTCGCCGAGGCGGTCGAGCGCTGCGAAGAAATTATCCTCACACTCAAACTCAACGACGCGGTTTCCGTTTTCAAGCACCTCAAGCACGGTACCCGTCATGATACCGCCGCCGAAAACGAACCTCGTGCCCTCGCGCGCCTTTTTGCCGGGACCTGCAAGGCACTCCCACACCTTCTGGCGGCGCTGCGTCAGAAGCAGGAACTCGACGCGCGCGCCCGTGCCTTCCTTCACGCCGTAGATCCTCGCAGGAAGCACCCTTGAATCGTTCATGATAAGGCAGTCTCCCTCGCGCAGGTAGTCGAGAATATCGTAGAAGCGGCGGTGCTCGACCGAGCCGTTTTCTCTGCCGAGAACGAAAAGCCGGGAAGCGTCGCGCCGCTCCAGCGGAGTCTGCGCGATAAGCTCCTTTGGCAGATCGTAGTAATAGTCACTCGTTTTCATCGTAGCATGATCCTTTCTTTAAAACCGGACAGGAATGAATTTTTTTATAAAAAAATTGCAAAATGTACCGTTAAACATTTGACAACATATGATTATAATGCTATAATGCTATATTATAAGTTGCGCCGGGCAAAGCCCCGATGCCGCTTATTTTTATTCATTATTTATTTCAAGGCATTTCACGGTGTCAACAATATATTGTACACGCTTTGAAGACGATTGTCAATATACACCGCCCTTGGAGAGAAGAAAGGATTGATTAAAATGAAGCAGTATAATGTGGGCATCATCGGCGCTACCGGTATGGTAGGTCAGCGCTTCGCTACTCTGCTTGCAGACCACCCGTGGTTCAACGTCACAGCGCTTGCAGCGAGCGCAAGAAGCGCCGGCAAGACGTATGAAGAGGCAGCAGGCGGCAGATGGGCTCTCGCAATCCCGATGCCCGAAAAGCTCAAGGACATGGTCATCATCGACGCGGCAGACATCAAGGCAGTCACCGAGAAGGTAGA
>CADAYJ010000041.1 GCA_902792115.1 uncultured Ruminococcus sp.
TCATTGCCTTTTGCTCTCCTTTATCCGGCAAAGGCGGAGTGCGCCGTACGTGCCGGGATAATAATACAGGGCGATACGTGTCATACCGCTGTATCGCCCGTAAATCTGCCGCATTGTGCGGTCCTTAAATTTCACATCTGCCCTCGAGTGCGCGGACGAGAGTCACCTCGTCGGCGTATTCCAGGTCTCCTCCGACGGGAATCCCGTAGGCGAGCCGTGTCACCCTGACTCCGAGCGGCTTGAGAAGCCGCGAAATGTATACAGCCGTCGTTTCGCCCTCCGCCGTCGCGTTCGTCGCCATGATTACCTCCTTCACGTCGTCCTCGTTTACCCGTTTGACAAGCTCCTTTATCGTGAGCTGGTCGGGGCCTACGCCGTTGAGCGGCGAGATAACTCCGTGAAGAACGTGGTAGAGCGCCGAATACTCCTGCGTTTTTTCAAGAGCCGCAACGTCCTTCGGCGTTTCGACGACGCAGACGGTCGTCTTGTCGCGCTTCGGGCTTTTGCAGATGGGGCAAAGCTCCTCGTCCGTAAGGTTGCAGCACTTCGCGCAGCGGTGTATCTTCCTGCGCGCGTCGAGGATCGCGTTCGCAAACGCTTCGGCGTCCTCGTCCGGCATCGAAAGAACGTAGTAGGCGAGGCGCTGAGCCGATTTTCTCCCGATCCCCGGCAGACGGTTGAACCAGTCTATCAGGGCTGCGAGGGAAGGCGCCTGAAATCCCGCCATGATCAGAACAGACCGGGCATATTAAGCCCGCCGGAGATCTTCGTCATAACCTCTTCCTTCTCCGTTGCCGCCGCTCTGATAGCCTCGTTTACGGCTGCCGTCACGAGATCCGCGAGCATCTCAACGTCCTCGGGATCGACGACCTCGGGCTTTATCTCGATCTTCTTGACCTCCATCGCGCCGCTTACGGTAACTCTGACCGCCTCGCCGCCGGCTGTCGCCGAATATTCCTTTGTTTCAAGCTCGTTGCTTGCTGCGTCCATCTCCTCCTGCATCTTCTGAGCCTGCCTTGCGAGCTGCTGAAGGTTTGAAGGCGCTCCGCCTCCGAAATTCTTTGGTACTCTTGCTTTCATGTTGTATTTCCTCCGTTGTTTTGATGTCTCGGCCGTCTGTCATTCGACGGTCATTTTTATATCTGAATTTGAGAATCTCTCAATAAATTCATCCAGCTTTGTCTTAGGTTCGGCGTCGTTCTCCGCAGGCGCTCCCGGCGGCTTGTACGGTCCGAGCTTCAGGTCGCGCATTGTGACCGTTCGCAGAGCGGACTTTATCTTGTCGCGGTACGTCGGGTTTTTGAGGTACGTCGTGACCGTATCGGAATCGGAATAGATCAGCACGTAGTCGCCGTTTATATAAGCCGTCGTTCCCTTGAACGCCGTCGCCGTGATCCTCGTAAGCCCTTTAAGCACCTCGAGAACGTCCTCCCACTGATCGAACGGCTTCGCTCCGGCGCAGAGCCAGGCGATCTTTTCCGCCGCCGTCATGCCGGGGGAAGGCGCGCTCCTTTCAGGCTTCGCAGGCGCGGACGGCTCGGCTGTCTGCCGTGGCTCCTGCTGCACGGCTTCGTCTGCTCCGGGTGAGGGCGCTTCACCTCGCGCAGGCTCGGCGCTCTGAGTCACAGCCGCCGGAATGCCTGCGGCGTACGTCCTTTCCAGGCGCTCCACCCTCGCGAGCAGCGCTCCGAGGTCTGTCGAAAGGCGCGGCGAGCAGAGCTTTATCATGCACGTCTCGAACTCGATCTTGTTGTTGCCGCCGCGAAACATCAGCTCGCGCGACGACTGCAGCGTCTCTATGCAGCTCACTATCCGCGAAAGGTCGAGCTTCTCCGCCTGCTCCTTCGCCCGGGCAAGCTCGTCTCTCGTCATGATAATAAGGCTCTCCGCCGCCTGCTTCATCGTCTTTATGAGCATCAGCGCGCGGAAATGCTGCGAAAGCTCCTCGCAGAGAAGCGACATACTCTTTGAAGCCTTGTGCAGCGTGTTTACGGTGTTGATCGCGAGCGGAACGTCTCCTTTTATCACGGCTTCGCCGAGCGTAAAGAGGTAGTCGCGCCCTGCAAGACCTGTCGCCTCCCTCACGGTCCCGGAGGTGATATTTTCCGAAAGCCCGATGCAGCGGTCAAGTATCGAAAGGGCGTCGCGCATCGCGCCGTCCGCAACGGCGGCGATGAGCAGGGAAGCGTCGCTGTCGAGCGAAACGCCCTCCTCCTGCGCGATCTGAGTCAATCTTTCGGCGATATCGTGAACGTCGATCCTGCTGAAATCGAAGCGCTGGCAGCGCGAAAGAATCGTCGCGGGGATCTTGTTGATCTCCGTCGTCGCCAGAATAAAGACGACGTGCGGCGGCGGCTCCTCAAGCGTTTTCAGCAGAGCGTTGAACGCGCCGGGCGAGAGCATATGCACCTCGTCTATGATATACACGCGGTACTTCGCGTCCGAGGGCGTGAAGACGACCTCGTCAAGCACCGACCTGATGTTGTTTACGCTGTTGTTCGACGCCGCGTCCATCTCGACGACGTCAAGGATACTCCCGTTTGCGATCCCGACGCAGTTAGCGCACCTGCCGCAAGGCTCGCCGTCCGTGCTGTCAAGGCAGTTGACGGCGCGTGAAAGTATCTTCGCGCAGGACGTTTTGCCCGTTCCGCGCGAGCCGGTGAAAAGATAGGCGTGAGAGATCCTTCCGGAGCGTATCTCGTTTTTGAGCGTCACAGTCACGTGGCGCTGCCCGATCACGTCGGAAAACTTTTCCGGCCTCCATTTTCTGTATAGCACGCGGTACACGGCAAAGCCTCCTTTCCCACAAAAAAAGCCCGTATACTTTAATATACGAACGGCAAACTTACTGCATCGCAGAGGGCAATCCGTTTAATGCTGCTCGGTTCCCCGCCTGACATGGTTCCCGGCGTCCTCTCGCACAGGGCCTGCCGCCCGCATATTAAAACATACGAGCCTCAAAAAGATCACCTCGGAAAACAGCCTCATCAGCCGCGTTTCTCTCAATGACTTATTCATTATACTATAAATCGGCGCAAAAATCAATAGCTTTTTGTAATTTTTATTTTCCGGCCGCGAACTCAGTAATGCAGGCGGGCGCCCGGAAAGCCGCCCATATCCGAAAACGCGGATCAGTTCCTTTGGAAATCCGCATCAAGACTTTTCTTTCCCTCTCTGCTTGCGTATTTGCATTTTTAAAAGCGGCGTTATCAGATAAAAGCCGTACAGAGCAGATGACTGCCTTTGACAAATTGCATATATAATGGTATAATTGTCTCATAATATGCAAAACAGCAGCGCTCACGCAGGGGAGCCGGGATATACACGGCTTTCGGCTGCGTCTTCCCCGAAAAGCACATAACGAACATTAAGGCGGGCAGTACGGAAAGCTCGACGAAGACGAGCAGCATATTCATGAAACCGTGGAAGTTGATTTCTTCTTTCGGATACAGAAAAAATGCGCGCCTCGTGCGCGCCTTGAACGGAGGTCATATTATTTATGAAAACCAAGCTGTCAAAGATCATGTCGCGGCTCGTGATGGCGGCGCTCGGCGTTCTGCTCATCGCCAACCCGTCTACGGCGCTGCAAAGCCTGATCCGGTTCATCGGCATTGCGATAGCCGTTATCGGAGTATTCGGGATCATCTCGTACATCGCCGCGCCTTACAGGGGCTTTATCGCGACGGCGATCTTCTCAGGCTCGATCATCGCCGTGCTTCTCTCGATCATTCCGATCGCAAAGCCTGCCGTGATCGTCGCGATCTTTCCGCTGATAATCGGGATCTCGATCGCGGTAAACGGGATCGTTGGCGCGTTTGAGGCGGTTTCGCTCAGACCTGCGCTCGGGTACTGGTTCGTGCCGCTCCTGCTCTCGCTGCTTGCGGCTGCCGCAGGGCTGGTCATAGCGTTTTACCCGTTCTCAACGATGGATCTGCTCGTCAGGATCGTCGGGGTGATACTTGTGTACAGCGCCGTCGTGGGACTCTTCATGACTGTGACGTACAAGCCGCCCGTAAACAAGAGGCCTCCAAAAAAGGGAGATGTCGTTGATATCACCGATATCAACTGATATAAATTTAAAAGGAGATCAATTCTATGAGATTTAAAACACGAATAATCGCATCTGTCATTATTGCATGGCTCTTATTCGGCGGTATGTTTCTGACTAACGGCTGGAACGCATTTTTCGCGCAGATCGGAGCAGATCCGATCGAGCTTGAAAACCTCACGGTCGATAAGGTGCAGAAGGGGCGCGCCGTCCGGGGAACGTGCTACATTGTCTACGACCTCATCGGCTACGAGTACACCGAGGAGACGGACAAGATCACGCAGAAAAAGGAGACGACGACGAACACGTACTACTGGCTCGTAGACTGCGGCGACGACCTCATGCTCCTCAAGACGCGCGCGAGAGACAGCATCTCCGATACTCTTACGACGATGGTGGACGCATACTGGGAGTCGGAATCGTGGGAGGATTACGCGCAGTCTGAATGGAGCGCTGCCGAGATCGACGGCGTTTTCATCAAGAACGACGACGACATGGTCTCGTACGCACGGGCGTGGCTCTCCGATATGGAGGTTTCAGACAGCTCGTGGAAAAATCTCACACTCGCGCCGTACACGCTCGACTGCACCGAGACGTACGCCGCGCGCGTCCGCGAATTCTTCATCGGCTCGGCAATGCTCCTGATCGCCCTCGTCGGCGGCATTATAGCCGCGGTGATTTTCTTTAAGTCGGTTAAGGGCGGCTCTTCCTTCAGACCGGCTCAGGAGGGCGCCTCCATACCGGCAGGCGGCTCCTACGGCGCGCAGTACGGCACGCAGAGCAGCGACGCTTACGGCGGCACATACAGCAGCGCAAATAACGCAGCCGCGCCCGGCTTCCGCGCTCAGGGCGGCGTGCAGGCGCAAAACAATTACAGCACACCGAACGCAAGCGTGCAGAGTACCTACGGCACGACCGGCACATCATACGGCACAACGGGCAGCACCTCACAGAGCGGCTACGGCGCGACCGGCACATCATACGGAACAACGGGCAGCGCTTCACAGAGCAGCTACGGCACATCATACGGCACAACGGGCAGCACCTCACAGAGCGGCTACGGCACGCCGAGTACGGGGTATCAGTCACAGAGCGGCTACGGCACGCCGGGCACGGGGTATCAGTCACAGAGCGGCTACGGCACACCCGGCAGCACATACGGTACAAAGCCGTCGGGCGACGAATAAAATCACAGAAGGGCGCTGCGTGCGTCCTTCTTTTTTTTAAAATCAGTCCGTTTTTATTGACTACCGTATGAAAATATGATAAAATTTTTTTGATGTGAGTAAAGAAACAGCCGGTCGTTCCGGTCGGCGAGGAGGAGGACGCTCATTTATGAAGAAGGCTCTTGTGATTCCAAAGATCGCGGCAGGCGTTGTTTGCCTGCTGATAGCGATGATCCTGTCGTTCCCGGTGCTTCCCGTTATGTCGAATAAGCTGTTTGGCGGCGGAACGATGGATTTCAATTCGGCGAAGTATGACGAATACCGCGTAAACCGTCCCGTAGACGGCACAATTTTCTATGTGCTCGGCGCGTCCGAGGGAGTTTCTGAGAGCGGCGGCGCCCTCACAAACGGAAATTACTACTATCTCGTGCCGGCAGGCGGCAAGATGATCGACAACCTGAATAAGGTCGATACGCTCGTGCTCGTCAAGGCGGTCAACGGCTCCGACGTCTATACGAGCCTTAACGACCTGTACAGAGTTTCGGCATCCGGCAACGACGAGAAGGGCTTCGAGCTGACGGGAGTCCTCAGAAATACGAGCGCCGACGAGAAAAGCACGGCGGAGAAGCTCAAAGCCGCAACGCCCTATTCGGAGCTTGCGGTCTCCGAATATACGCTCGACCTCACAAAGCCCGTGAAGGGAATGACGGCGCGTTTCGCGATCTCCCTGATATTCTCCGCGCTAACGATAGGCTGCATTGTGCTGGTATTTCAGGCGATCAACAAGAACGCCGAGCTTGAGGATATCGAGGACAAGCGAATGGCGTTCCGCATCGAGCAGGAGAAAAAGTCCGGCAACACGAACGACGACGGCTCCGACAAGATGTACGGCAATTCCGACGCTTCCTACGGCGTGAAGCCCCCGAAGAACGACGGCAGCGAAAGCGGCGGCCACAGCGCCGGCGGCGGATACAAGCCCTCGTTCCAGTCTCAGGGCGGCGAGGAGTACACTCCGCCCACGAAGTACGACGATTCTCAGGAGGACGGATTCTTCGGCTCGAACGCCGCTCCCGGCAATGCAGGCTTCTTCGGCGGCTCGCAGCAGGGCGCTCAGTACTCGCCTTCGGCTCCGGCGCAGAACAGCCCGTTTGACGACAGCCTCTACGGCGGCTCGGGCGGACAGGGCGCAGGGCAGTCCGGCGGCTTCTACGGCGGCTCCGGGCGGCAGAGCGCAAGCCCGTTTGACGACAGCCTTTACGGCGGCGCCTCCGGAAACGGCGGCGACGATGACGACATGGGATTCTTCGGCGGCCGCTGATCGGTCGATATGATATTACCGCTGCCCTTTGCCCGGCAGCGGTATTTCTTTCTTTCAGACATTACAAAAATGTAAATTTTAAATAAATATAGTGAATTTATACCGCGGATATGGTATAATATCTTTTGTACGAATTTTTTTGATGCTACGCCTTTGTAATACCGAGTTAAAGGATAGTAATTTTCCGGAAGGATGTGTGACAATGGGGAAGAGGATCAACGGCAGAACGGAGCACTACTGGTATAAAGCGTTCCTGCTCGGGCTGTTCTTTTCGGCCGCGTTTTTTATCCCGTATATCGTCGTAGGGCACGGGTATTTCCTGTATTACGGCGACTTCAATGTACAGCAGGTGCCCTTTTATCAGATGATCCATGACGCGATCAGGGCAGGCAAGCTGCAGTGGTCAACGACGACCGATCTCGGCTCGAGTCTCGTCGGCTCATATACGTTCTACATTTTAGGCAGCCCGTTCTTCTGGATAACGCTGCCCTTCCCGAGCAAGGTCGTTCCTTACCTGATGGGGCCGCTGCTCATACTGAAATTCTCGTGCGCGTCGCTCACAGGCTATATCTACCTGCGGCGGTACGTCCGCGACAAGAACCTTGCCGTTGTCGGCGGACTTCTCTACGCCTTCTCCGGCTTCTCCGTCTATAACGTCTTCTTCAACCATTTCCATGAGGCGATCGTATTCTTTCCGCTGCTTCTCGCGGCGATCGACGAATATATGGAGACGAAGCGGCGCGGAGTCGTCGCGCTCGCCGTGTTTGCGGCCTGCCTTGTGAACTATTACTTCTTCGTCGGCATGGTTGCCTTCGTCATAATCTACTGGTTCTTGAGAATGTTCATCGGCAGCTTCAAGCTGTCGGGAAAGGACTTCTTTCCGCTCGCGTTCGAGGTCGCCGTGGGCTTTGCCGCAACGGCGGTGCTTCTGCTGCCGACCGTGCTTTTCGTGATCCAGAACCCGCGCGTCAGCGACAATCCGCAGGGCTTCGACGCGCTCGTGTATTACAACGAGCAGCGCTATCTGCACATCATCTCGTCGTTCTTCTTCCCGCCCGATATCCCGGCGCGCCCGAATTTCACGCCGGATTCCAACTCCAAGTGGGCGTCCATTGCGGCGTGGCTGCCGCTTTTCGGAATGACGGGTGTAATCGCCTTCCTGCAGAGCAAGAGCAAGAGCTGGCTCAAAAAGCTGCTCCCGTTCCTCTTTGTCTGCACGCTCGTTCCGATCCTCAACGCTATCTTCCAGATGTTCAACATGAGCTACTACGCGCGCTGGTTCTATATGCTCACGCTGATGATGTCGCTCGCAACGATCCTCGCGATCGAGAACACAAAGACGAAGTGGCAGCCGGCGATCTCTTTGACTCTCGTCATAACGGTGTTCATCGCGCTGTGCATCGGTCTGCTGCCTAACGGCGAGACGGACGAGGATCTCAAGCTGCTCGAAACGATCGGTCTCGAGGAGTATTCCGACCGATTCTGGGTATACGTCGCGATCGCGCTGATGTCCGTCGCCGCGACGACGCTGCTCGTCCGGTCACTCTCGAAGAACAGAAAGGATTTCTTCGTCAAGGCAACGGCGTGTGTGGGCGTCGTTTCGATACTCTATTCGGGCTATCTCATCGGCCTCGGAAAATCTCACAGCTACGATATCGACGGCTTCGTGATCCCGTACGTGCTCAATAACGGCGACGATCTGAAGCTCGATCGAAAGGAGCTTCAGAACTGCCGCTCCGACTTCTACGAGACGATGGACAACGTCGGAATGTACTGGCAGATCCCGAATATCCAGGCGTTCCAGAGCGTCGTTCCCGGCTCGATATACACGTTCTTCCCGTCCGTCGGCGTAACGCGCGACGTCGGCTCGCGCCCCGAGGTGAAGTATTACGGCCTGCGTCCGCTTCTCTCCGTCAAGTATCTGTTCGACTCCGTCGAGGACGACGACGATTTCCAGAAGGAGGACGGCAAGACACGTATGCCCGGCTACCGCTACATCGACACGCAGAACGGCTACAAGATATTTGAAAACAAGAATTATATCCCCTACGGCTTCTGGTACAACAGCTACGTCACCGAGGACGAATATTACGAGTGCGACGAGAACGCCCGCCACCTCCTCCTCCTTAACGCGATGGTGCTCACAGACGAGCAGGTCGAAAAATACGGCGATCAGATGACGCATTTCGTCGATATGGACGTCGAGAAATTCGATACGGCTCATTTCACGCAGGACTGCAAGGAGCTTCAGACGCACACGTCCGATTTCTTCGAGTACGGAACGGACTCCTTCCACGCTCAGATCACAACGCCCTCCGACAGCGACAAGCTGGTGTTCTTCAGTATCCCCTACGAGAAGGGCTGGAGCGCTACGGTCAACGGCGAGCCTGTCGAGATCGAGCAGGTCAACATCGGCTTCATGGGCGTGAACGTCCCTGCCGGTGCAACGAGCCAGATCCATTTCACGTACAGAACGCCCGGTCTTTACGAGGGCGCGGCGATCACGGCAGTAAGCGTGCTGCTGTACATCGCCTATATCGTAATCTCCAAAAAGAAAAACAAGCTCAAGCCCCGCCTCAAGCTGAGAAAGAGCTACCGCGTCGCTGCGATCGGATCCGGCGACGAGCTTGGCGAAAAATATAAAAATCTAACGCTCGGCAGCCGCCCCATGAAGAAGAGAAGGGGCATAAAAGATGCCGGAGCGAATATGATGGATAGTACCGGCGCGCCGGAGGATACGGCACCCGACACGGATACGGCACCCGACACGGAGACAACACCCGACACGCAGACAGCACCCGACACGGCACAGACTCCGAAAAAGAGCCTTACGCTCGATAAAAAGGAGAACTCCGGGGAAGGCGAGGCTGCGGCGAAGGGCGAGCCGGACGCGCAGGAGTAACACGCGCAGGTGCGTTCCATCGAACGAAACGGAGTGAAGTATATGTCAACTTTTGATGAACTGATAAGCAGCTACAAGGAAGAATTTTTGAAGGATCTCGACGAGCTTTTGCGTATCCGCTCCGTCTCGACGGAGGGGGCGGACGTTCCGCGCCGCGCGCTTCACTGGATGCTCGAAAAGGCGGAGAGCTTCGGACTTAAAACGAAAAATATCAACGATATCGCCGGTCACGCCGAGTACGGCGAGGGCGAGACGCTTTGCGGCGTGCTCACGCACCTCGACGTCGTTCCGGCAAACGCTGCCGACTGGTCGTGCGAGCCGTTCGCGCTGACGAGAAGGGACGGACGGCTGTTCGGGCGCGGCGTCGCGGACGACAAGGGCGCGGCGCTCGCGGCGCTCTACTGCCTGCGCGCACTAAAGGAGAGCGGCGTCACGGGAAACAGAGTCCGCGTGATCTTCGGCACGTCCGAGGAGATCGGAATGGAGGACATGACGGAATACTTTGAGAGCGAGCCTGTTCCCGACATCAGCTTCACCCCGGACAGCGAATACGGCATATGCCGCGCCGAAAAGGGCATAATGCACATTGAGATCTCGTCCGTGAAGGCGAACAATACGGCGCTGATGCAGTTCGAGGCAGGCAGCGCAAACAACGTCGTACCCGATACGGCATTCGCTATCCTCGACTGCAGCGACTACGAGGAGCACAATCTCCAGCGCCTCGCGGACGCCGCAGGACCGGGAGCCTTCGAACTTCGCTTTACGATCGACGGCTTAAAGGTCACGGCTCACGGCAAGGCGGCTCACGCCTGCGAGCCTGAGAAGGGCGTGAACGCGGCGGCTTCTCTCGCCGGGATAATCTGCGCCGTGCTCGGCACTGAGGCGGTCGGCGACCTCTGCACCTTCATCAATTACTGCATCGGCATGGAGACGAACGGCCTGTCGATGGGTATAAAAATGCGCGACGCGGTTTCCGGCGGTCTCACGGTCGCTCTCAGCCGTGTACGCATCACGGAGCACGAGGCAAAGGCGATCCTCGATATCCGCTACCCCGTCTCGTTCCTCGAGGAGGTAGTTCTCTATCAGATAAAGAAGGTCGCGGCGCGCGAGGGGCTTACTGTCCGCCTGATCGACGGCGAAAAGCCGCTCTGCCTCGACGAGAGCGCGCCTGTCGTCCGGATCCTTAAAAAGGCGTATTCGTCCGTCACGGGCGAGGAGCCGGAGATGTATACGACGGGCGGCGGTACATACGCGAGAACGCTCGGCGGCAAGGGCGTGGCCTTCGGACCTGCGTTTCCCGGAGACGACACGAGGATCCACGATTCCGACGAGTCGATCTCCGAGGAGAATTTTTTCCGTCATTTCAGGATATGCCTTGAGGCTATGTATGAAATGATGGTCTGCGGCGGCTGAGCCGTGCGCGAAATGCGATAACAGAGGAGTGGCAGAACGATGAATGCAGAAAAGATGATAAAATCGGAGGCGAAGCGCGCTCTCTCCGGAAACTGGCCGGCGGCGCTCACCTCGTATTTTATAATGATACTGGTTCCGATTATCACGGCGCTTGTCGCCGTTGCGGCCTTCGCCGTTCTCGGAGAGGAAAAGACGAATGAGATCATAAGCAACGAGCCTGTAAGAGCGATCCTCTTCGTTGTGCTCAATATAGCGGCTGTTGCCGTGCTTGTCCTGCTCTCTCCGCTCTACCCGGGCTTCGTGAGGGCGTATTCCTCGGCGGCGGAGGGTAAGGAGATCAGCGTTGCAGACGTTTTCTTCTTCTTCGACGACCGCAGGCAGTACAAGAACGCCGTCTCGTTCATGTCGGGGCTGCTCGTGAAGTGCCTCGGAATTATCGTCGTATGCAATGCTCCGGCTCTGGCGATCGCGGCGTACAGCGGCGACGACGACACGCTTCTCACGATTTCCGGTGTGCTTGCCGCCATCGGGATCATCGCATCGCTGCTCTGGATGCACCGTTTCAGGTTCTCCGTCATGCTGTTTTCTTATTACGGCTACGACGGCGTATCTGCGGCGCAGACCGGCGCATGTATCGCAAAGACCGGTACGGTGAAGCTGCTTCGCCTCACGCTCACGTTTGTTCCGTGGCTGCTCACGGCGTTTTTCGGCATTCCGATGCTGTACGTTTTCCCGTATATGTCATGCGCCGGATTCGTTTCGGCAAAATATCTGATCTCCGGATATCGGGAAGGCCTTGCGGCTCAGCAGCAGCCGGAGTTTGCAGCGCCTGCGATAACACCCGACAAAGCGCCCGTTGCAGATACTGCCGCGCCTGCGATCACACTTGACAAAGCGCCTGTTGCAGATACTGCCGCGCCTGCGATCACACTTGACAAAGCGCCCGTTGCAGACACTGCCGCGCCTGCGCTCACACTCGAAAAGGCAGAGGCGCAGACGGACACAGTGACACAACAGTGAGGTGCGGATAAATGACAGTTTCACTTTGCGTTATCGCGTACAACGAGGAGGAGCTTATCAGCGGACTTCTTGACGATATCGCTTTTCAGACATACCCCCACAGCCTGATGGAGGTAATCTTTGTTGACAACGGCTCGACTGATACGACGCCGGCGCTGCTCTCCAATTTTGAGCGGACGAACCGCGATTTCATGCGCGTATGTATCCGCACTCAGGCGAAGTCGAATCAGGCTCACGGGTGGAACACGGCTCTGTGCAGCGCGATGGGCGATATCATCATCAGGATCGACGCCCACGCCCGTATACCGGAGGATTACGTCGCGATGTGCGTCTCCGAGATCGAGAACGGCGAGGATATCGTCGGAGGCGGACGCCCCTGCATAACGCGCCGCAGCAGCGACTGGAGCGCGACGCTCCTTGCAGCGGAGGAGTGCCTTTTCGGCAGCTCGATCATGGGCTACCGCCGCCGCCAGAGCGAGAAGAGGTATCTTTCCTCGCTTTTCCATGCGGCGTACAGGCGCGAGGTCTTCGAGAAGGTCGGCGGCTTTAACGAAAACCTCGGCAGAACGGAGGACAACGAGCTGCACTACCGTATGCGTAAGCGCGGCTACCGCTTCGCCTGCTGCCCGACGATCTCGTCGAATCAGTATATGCGCGACTCCTTCAAATCAATGCTTCGCCAGAAGTTCGCAAACGGGTACTGGATAGGGCTTACGACGTTCGTATGCCCCGGCTGTCTTTCGCCGCTCCACTTTGCCCCGTTTTTCCTGCTGCTCGCGCTGATCGTAACGCTGATATCGGCGTTTGCCGGCCGTCCGCAGCTTCTGGAGCTTCTTCTCGCCGTCTACTTCATCTTCGACGGCCTCATCACGGTAAGCGCCTTCCGCTACGAGGGCTTCAACAAGCTGAAGCCGCTTCTTCTGCTTCTGTTCCCGGCGCTTCACCTCACGTACGGCGCAGGCACGCTCTGCGGACTGGTGTACGGTATCCCTTGGAAGGCGGCTCACCCAAGCTCCGCCGCGAAGAAGGAGATACGCCGCGTCAAGCGCGCCGTGAGGAACAACACGATCCGCGAGGACGATCTCGACGATACATCGTCCCTCAGCCTCGACGATCTATCATTCTGAAAAAACGCGCCCTCCGAACACGGGAAGGGCGCGTTTGCCGCTGTTACTTGAACATATACGTCACGGTATCGACAATATTGCTCATCGTCCCGAGCGCCTTTTCGGCTTTCTTTTTCATTTCCTTTTTGCTCCCCGAGCCGCGCCCGAGGAAGCTCACGAGCATTCCGGCAGCCGCGCCGCCGGCAGCGCCCTTCATGACGCTTTTCGTCCTTTCCTTCATTTCAAAACCTTCTTTCTTTTGATCTTGATACCTTCGGAGTCACTGATTAAATCACGTTCTGCGAACTGAGCACTCATCTTGCTTGCATTTTTTCGTCATATTGCACTCAACTCCCTTGAAATACGGCAGTATTC
>CADAYJ010000042.1 GCA_902792115.1 uncultured Ruminococcus sp.
GGATTGTATCCGCTCACAGTTCCACCCGGCTTTATTATAAGCGAAAGTCATTGCCGCGCTTCTGATTTCTTCCTTACGGTAACTTTTCTTGCGGATTGTTTTTGTCTAAGATTTTAATTGAAAATCAGCAAAAAAAATGGAAAATTCCGGTGAGCCTTGCTTTTCCGAAATTTTCCATTTTTGTTATACAAGATCAGTTTCTTTTCCGATCCGATCGTTCATCGCTTCCTCTTCCCCTATAAGCATCGTCTGCAAACCGGCAGCCTTCGCTGTGGCGACTGCGGTCGGGGAATCTTCGACTACGAGCGTTTCTGAGGGGCTTGTGCCGAGAATGCGGCAAGCCTCAAGAAAAATATCGGGCTTATCCTTGCCGCTGCCTACGTCGCTGCACGACAGGACAGCTCGAAAGTGTCCGAGTATCCCGGTGTGGCGCAGGGCGCTCTCTATCATGCCGCGTTCCGTTGCGCTCGCGACAACCATCGGTATTCCGCGCTCTGCCAGACGTTCGACCGTCTCAAGTACACCGGGGCGCAGTGTGACCTGAGTTTTGTAGAAGGTGTGGACAAGGCTGTTCTCGCGCTCGACCATTTCCTCAACAGTCATCGGGATATCGTAGTGCGCCTTCATGTACTCTGCGCCCTCGATCATCGACATCGGCGTGAGAGTTGCGATAAGACCGTCCTCCGGCTCAATACCCGACATTGCGATGATATCGAACACTGTGCTTGTCCAGAAGCCCATTGAGTCGATAAGCGTACCGTCTGCGTCAAATATCACACCGCGGATCATTCCTCCGCCCCCTTTTCAAGAACGGCGCAGCCTCCGTCAGCGAGCAGAGAACCGTCAAGGCCGCGAGAATAGACTGCGTTGCCGTAATCGCCGACGTCGTACGCGGCGCCTGTGCTGTTGAGGACTACGCGGTACGTCTTGCCGCCGAGGCTCTTTTCGTAGACGATCGCCCTCGGTCGGCCGCTGTCGATAAAGCGCAGCTCTCCGCGCCGCAGCGCCGGAATATCGCGGCGGATCGCTATCAGCTTCTTCATCTCCGCGATGCGGTCGTCATAGTCGCCGCGCTCGATCTCATTCCACGGCATACAGCGGCGGCAGTCGGGATCGTGGCCGCCCTCAAGGCGCACCTCTGTGCCGTAGTAGATGCAGACGGAGCCGTTAAGCGTGAAGAGCGAGCAAAGCTCCTGATAGAAAGCGTCCGCGTCGCAGCCGCAGCGAGTGATGAGGCGCATCGTGTCGTGCGAATCGAGCAGGTTGAACATCACGCTGCACGTTTGATCGGCGTAGCGGTCATACGTATCGCTTATTCCGTATTCAAAGTCGGTCGCCGTGTAGCTCTCGTTGCGCCAGAAGCTCTCGATATGCTCCTGAAGCGAGTAGTTCATTACGGAGTCGTATTCGTCGCCGCGCAGCCACGGCTGTGAGTGGTGCCAGATCTCGCCGCAGATGTAGAAATCGGGCTTCAGCTCGAGCATCGCGCTGCGAAGACGCTTGTTGAGGCGATGTGAGATCTCGTTGGAGACGTCGAGCCTCAGCGCGTCAATATCGTACTCCTTCACCCATTTTGTACAGACGGAGATTATGTATTCAATGACCTCGTCGTTATTCGTGTTGAGCTTCGGCATACTGTCAACGAAAGCGAACGAGTAATACTCACCGCGGCGCGTCTTGCCGGGCAGCTTTGAGAGCGGATATTTGTTTATCATGAACCAGTCGTAGTATTTCGATTCCGGCCCTTTTTCCACAACATCGAGCCACGGCGCGAACTGCACGCCGCTGTGGTTAAAAACTCCGTCGAGCATGACTCTTATGCCGTGCTCGTGCGCCGAGGCAACGAGCCGCTTCATATCGTCGTTCGTTCCGAACTGAGGATCAATGCGCGTGTAATCGGTCGTATCGTACTTATGGTTTGAACACGCCTCATTGACGGGCGTGAAGTAGATCCCGGTCACGCCAAGATCCCTGAGGTAATCGAGCCGGCTCTCAACGCCTGCCAGATCGCCGCCGTAGACCTGACCGTTATTGACCTTTTTGTCCGGCCCTGCCCACTTTCGGAACTCTCCCCCGGAATTCCTTCCGCTCGAACAAAAGCGGTCGGGGAATATTTGATACCACACCGTATCGTTCGCCCAGAGAGGCGGTCTGATTATATCGGCAGGATTCATCCACGGGAAGAAAAAGTCCTGCCGCCTGCCGTTGTAAGCCGCAAAGCTCTCCTTCGTCTCGAAGCCGCTTTCAATATAATAGAAGACCTCTCCGGGAGCGTGCAGGATAAAGAAATACCGGCAACGCTTGAAGCGAGGCACAACGACGGCGCGCCACACCTTATGATAGCGCAGCCGGGCGGAATTCTCCATTTCGAGCAGCTCGCCCTTCCAGTTGCTGTCGGAGCCGAAGATGCCCGACTCAAAGGGATCTCCCCAGACAAGCTCAACGCGCTGCACCTCCTTGCCTGTTTTCAGTTTGATCACAAGTCTTTCGTCGTCGAGCGGATAACAAAAGCTCCCGTCCGAGACGTGATAAACAGCCGCCAGATTCATAAGTATACCCCCTGAATTCCGCATGACGCGGTCTTTTTTTCATTATACCGAGAGGTGTGAGGAAAGTCAAGAAATTTATTAATTGCAAAAACGGAAATAACTTTTTTCAAAAAAGTAAAAAGCCCCCTTGACAATCGCCCTTCGTTATGATATAATAAACGAGCACTGTTAATGAGGGTGCTTCTGCGCTGGTGTAGCTCAGTTGGTAGAGCAGCTGATTTGTAATCAGCAGGTCGGGGGTTCAAGTCCGTCCACCAGCTCCATAAGGGAGAGTTCCAGAGCGGTCAAATGGGGCAGACTGTAAATCTGTTGTTTCGGCTTCGGTGGTTCGAATCCACCCTCTCCCACCATTAAAGAGCCTGATCTATCCGTTAGATCAGGCTCTTCTTTTGTTTGCCGCCTCTTTGCGGCGAAGGTGAACCGAGTATTACACCGGAGCGCCTGAAAAGCTGACTCCAATGCACAAAGCCCGGCCTTTCCGAAGGATTGCGTCCGGGCTATTTTTTTGCCGGTTTTTGAGCCGTGCCACCCGGGCACCCTGCGCAGCGCGAGCAGTCTCCGCAGCACGAGCCGCCGTTTTTCCGCTGTCTGACGATAGATATGACTGCGAGGACGAGTACCGCAGCTATTGCAACTATAAGAATAATGTCTATCGGCTTCATTGCAGCCTCCTTGTGAACGAACTCCCCCCGGTGTGAGCCGAGGGGAGTAATTGTTATTGCGTATGATTTTTACTTCTTGAAAGCCTTTGTAACAGCGCTCTGGATAGCGTATGCGTCGAGGAGCGTTACAGCGCCGTCGTCGTTCATGTCGCCCGCCTTGATCTGCTCTGCGGAGAGGTCAACGAGACCAACCGCATACTTCTGAGCGATAGAAGCGTCGCGGAGAGATGTCTTGCCGTCGCCGTTGAGGTCGCCCTTGCCGCCGGGGATCGGAGCAGGCTCATCGGAATCTACCGGAGTCGGCTTGTCGGAGTCTGTTTCGACAGGAGCAGGCTTATCGGAATCTACCGGAGTCGGCTTGTCGGAGTCTGTCTCGACAGGAGCAGGCTCATCGGAATCTACCGGAGTCGGCTTGTCGGAATCCGACTCTACCGGCATAGGCTTGTCGGAATCGCTTTCATCAGGGAGAATGATCGGGCCGCTGCCTGTCTCTACCGTCTTGAGAGCTGCCTGTGCCTGAGTGTACGCCTCCGTTACAGCTGCGGGATCAGCCTTCTCTGCGCCCTGAGCGATGAGTGCGTCTGCCTTCTCTACAACTGCGAGGGCCGCTGCGCCCGTCTCTGTTGAAGCGTCTGCAAGGTACTTGATGCTCTTGCAGGTCGTCTTGAGGTTTTCAAAGTCGTCCTTCGGGAGATCAATGCCTGCTGCAGCGTAAGCCTCAGCCTTGTCTGCGTATGTCTTGATATCCTGAGTGGTGGGAGCGATTACCCATGTCTCGCCCTTGAGTCCCTTGATATCCTCGGACTTGTTGGCATCGCCGCCGACGTTGATGATGATGTTGAACGCATCTGTCGAGCCGCCGAGATCCATTACATACCAGCCGTCGTCGTCCTTAGCGGAGAGCGCTGTGCCCGGCCATTCGCCTGAGAGCTTCGTTGCCGACTCGCCGTCGCCCTGCCAAGAGTAGAGGTTTGCTGAGAGGTCTGTCTTAACGTGTACGATAGCCTTGTCGGAGCGGCTCGTTGAGGACTGGCCTGTGGAGCCGTTCTTCTTGAAGGAGAATTTCTTTGTAACTTCGCCCTTTGTCGGGTGCTTGTATGTGAGTGTAACTGCAACTGTGTCGCCCGGATATGCTTCCTTACCGATCGTGACCTTGTTGCCGTCCTTAACTGCGACCTGCTTTACGCCGTCGATCGTCATAACAGCGCTGTCAACGCCTGCGAGGGAAACTGCGACTTCCTCGGAATCGTCGAATGTAGCTTCGCCCTTTACGGAAGCCTGAACAGGATCAGGCTCGCCTGCCTCGAGAAGGATCGTGCCGTGTGCGCCGGAGTTGAATGTTACCTTGCCGCCGGAGACTGTATCTGTCGTCTCGTCGTAGCGGTTCATAAGAGTTGTGCCGTCCTCGAATACGCCGGAAACGTCGATGGAAACGTCTGTGTTCGCTGTTGCGTCAACAACTGCCGCGATTTTGTCGTCCACGCCGTCCTTGGAGTATGTTCTGCCGAACGCCGTACCGGCGGAAGCCGTAAGAGCTACGTTAGCGCCGCCGCCGACGGAGAGGTGATCTCTTCTGAAGGAGCCGACCTTCTGCCAGTGCTCAAGAATACCCTGGTCGATGCTGCCCCAGTTCATGTCGCTTCTGAGGGAGTGGCCTGCGCCGCCGTCGCCGTCAAATTTGCCTACGATCTGTCTGTTGGACTCGTCGCCGTAGTAGATCTGTACAACCGATGTGGTACATATCCTGGCTGCGGTTTGCGAGAGTTGAGTCGTGAGACGATACATAGGAAAGGAGGTTGAAGCTCGGATCGGAGTTGATCTTCTGCGCATAGTCTGCGTATACGCCTGCGAGCTTGCTGCCGTCAAGATATCCGCCGCCCTGCGTCTCGAAGTTTATCATCGAGTCGAAGCCGCCGGTCGTGTAGTAATCGTCCTTGCCGGAGCCGTGACCCCAGTGCTCGCCCGTCATCCAGAACGGAAGGTCATCGAGCTTCTTGTCCGGGTTGGCTGCCTTCCACTCTGCGAGAGCCTTTGTGCAGGCGTCCTTGAGGATCTTCCAGTCCTTCTTCTCAACGTGCTTCGCCGTATCACAGCGGAAGCCGTCTACGCCGTACTCTCTTACCCAGTCAGCGAGCCATGTGGAGATGAAGCCCGTAACGGTGTTGGAGGAACCGTACTTCGACTGCTTCTCGGAGAGCGTCCCTTCCTTCGTCCACTTCGTCTGGAGGAACTGCGGAAGTCCTACCTGAGACGTAGACTCGGTTTTGAAGTCCGGCAGGCCGGAGAGAGACTCCGTCGTCTCTTTGCCCTTTTCTTCCGTATATCCCGGAAGACCTGATCTGATCCAGTTGGGACCCCACCACTTCGCCCAGCCTGCAGCGTCATCATAGTCAACAAAGGAATGGTATGTGCTGTAGTTGCCGTTCTGATAGTCGGATTCCCAGCCTGGTTTGAGAGTACCGAAGTCAAACTCGCTCATATCCTGGAGCGTGTTGTAGCCGGCGTGGTTCATAACGATATCCATGATGATACGGATGCCGTGTTTGTGAGCCGTATCGACCATCGTTCTGAATTCTTCCTTCGTACCGTAGGCTGCGTCCGGCTGAGTGTAGTCGAGGACGTAGTAGCCGTGGTAGGAATAGTGCGCATATGCCGGATTACTGCCCTCGTAGCCGAGGCAGTAGCCGTGGATCTGCTCGTAGGGAGCGGTGAGCCAGATAGCGTTTACGCCGAGGTCATCAAAATAGCCTGCCTCGATCTCCTGGGTAATACCCTTAAAGTCGCCGCCGTGGAACGTTGCGAAGTCGCTGCCTGCGACTGTCTTCATACGACCGTATGCAGCGTCGTTTGATGTGTCTCCGTTTTTAAAGCGGTCTGTCAAGAGGAAATAGACCGTTGCGTTGTCCCAGGAGAACGGTTTCAGTTCAGCCCCGGACGTCTGAGCGGGAGCTGCGGCTTCCGACTTGGCGGGAGCTTCGACAGCAGCCGCCGGTGCAGCCGCGGAAACGAACAGAGCCGCCGCGAGGATCGCAGACAATAAAGCCTTAGGTTTTTTCATTGCTCATTCTTCCTTTCAATGATGATGTTAAATATAAATTGACTGACTAACCGGCAGCCGACAAACACAAGATATGCCGTTTCATATACGCCGACTACCCTACATTTACTGTTTAATTTTAACATAAAAAGCATTCATTATCAACCATCTTTAAAGCAAAAACCGAAATTCGTTGGTTTACACAGATAACGAAATCCTTTTTTATCAAAATCAACAAAGAATTTCATGAACTTTTCACATAATAGACAAAATAGCACACATTCCACCGCGGCGGCCTCCCGTAGCGCGGTGCGACCATATGAGATCGGCGCTGCAGCGCGTGCAGACGTCGCTCTTTACGATATTCTCCGAGGGCACTCCGGCGCTCATGAGTATCTGCCTGTTCGTCTCCAAGAGGTCGATCATGTATTTGCCGCCGCCCTTGGGGAAGACGAAAGAATCGCTTTCAAGCCCGAGCGCGTAAAACTGCTCCGCCACCGGCTCGTCCACCTCATAGCAGCATTTGCCGATCGCGGGGCCGACCGTCACGAGGAGATCGTCCGGGCGCGTGCCGAACTCCTCCCCCATTTTCCGCACTACCTGCGCGCCTATCCTGCCCACGGTGCCGCGCCAGCCGGCGTGAGCCGAGCCGATCGCCCTGTTCCTCTCGTCAACGAACAGCAGCGGCGTGCAGTCGGCGAAGTACGTCACGAGAGCGACCTCCGGGCAGTTCGTTATAAGACCGTCTACGGATTCCATGTCCTTCGGGCGGTAAATTCCGATGCCGCGCTCGTTCTCGGTAACACGGCGGACGAACGTCTTGTGATCCTGCGCCGAGGCGGTGAGCGTTTCGTACCTCACTCCGACGGCGGCGCAGAGGCGCTTGTAGTTCTCCGTGACGTTCTCGTCGGAATCGCCCCTCGAAAACGACATATTGAGCGACTTGAACTCTCCCGTGCTAACGCCGCCAAGGCGCGTTGAAAAGGCGTGCTTTATGAAAGGGATATCCTCAAGCGCGTCAAAGGTGAGGTATGCAAGTGCGTCACTGATGTTGAGTTTCATTGTATTACTTGTAAAAATCATACTCATAATTCCTTTCAAGAATATTAAATCGTGCAAAATGTACTATAATAAATACGTTACGATAAAAAAAGGAGGTTTACGCTGTGTACAAGCTGTTCGGAAACAATATAGAGCCAGACTGCTCATACTGCAGCCACTGCATCTCCGACGAGCTTGGCAGCCGTATCTGCGTAAAGAACAAGTACATTGAAAACGGCAAATGCCGCAGCTTCAAGTACGATCCGCTGCTTCGCAAGCCCTTCAAGCCGCCCGTTCTCCCGAAATTCGATCCGGAGGACTTCAAGCTGTGAGCCGTCCGATATAATTGTACCATTATGCGGCGAAAATTTCAACAATAAACATGACGCTGTATTCAGTGTTTTCATTCTCCGTATTCTTGTTTTTCATTATGTTGTTATTTATAGTATTAAAGGCTGAGACTAAATAAAATTGCCTAAAAATGTACAGTAATTAGCATTATAATTTTGCGCTTGATTGTATTGATTAAACAAGAAAACGCTGTTAAAATATATTCATAAATAATAATCCCCGGACTGCGCTGATCCGGGCATCTGCTTGATATATACTGAAATTACAGAAAACCGAAAGGAGGCGTTCGCCATGGAATGTGTTGAGCATTGCAATATATGTCCGCACCGCTGCGGTGCAAAGAGAGGCGTATATGAAGGCGAAGGCTTCTGCAAAATGGGAGTCCGGCCTAAGGTCGCAAGAGTCGGTCCGCACTACTGGGAGGAACCGTGCATCAGCGGCTCGAGAGGAAGCGGCGCGGTATTTTTCAGCGGCTGCACGCTCAAATGCGTATTCTGCCAGAACTACGAGATCAGCGCCGATCACGTCGGCGTGTTCATTACACCGCACCAGCTTGCGAACTGCTACCGCAATCTTGAGGATCAGGGCGTACACAACATCAATCTCGTGAGCGCGGCGCACTACCTCGAGGCCGTCCTCGAGAGCTTCGAGATATACAAGCCGAAGATCCCTGTGCTTTACAATTCCAGCGGATATGAGTCGGTGGACAGTCTTCGCCGCCTCGAAGGAAATATTGACATTTATCTCCCCGACTTTAAATACAGCGACAACCGCATGGCGGAGCGCTACTCAAAGGCGTTCAATTACTCTCAGGTGGCTCTCGCGGCGATCGAAGAGATGGTGCTCCAGACGGGAGACATAAAATACGACAAGGACGGCATCGTTCAGCGCGGAACGATCGTCCGCGTGCTCGTCCTGCCGAACCACACTAAGGACGCAATGGCGATTCTCGACTGTCTGCGCGCAAACTTCGGCAAGAGCATTCTTGTAAGCATTCTTGGTCAGTACGTGCCTACGGGCGAAGCGTACAAGTACCCGGAGATCAACAGGACGCTTACGGAGAAGGAGTATGACAAGGTCGTGAATCACGCCGTTAAACTCGATCTTGAAGGCTTCACACAGGATCTTGCCGCTGCGGACGAGAAATACATACCCGACTTCACGCCTGCCACGTCAGATTATTTCGGCTACGGCAGCACACACAAGACATGACCTGCGGGGGAAAATATCATGCAGCAAAGCAGCAGAAACAAAGAGCGCATACTCGAGCTGATCGAAAAAGCCGGTTCGCTTGGCGTCAAGTCTCTCAGTGAAGATGAGGCACTTGAGCTTTTCTGCCGCTTTGCTGTTTTTTTATCTCCGCGCTGCACCGATATCGAGGCATACGGCTGCAGCCTGAGATCCTTCATAGGAGCCGACGGGAGCGTGCTCGAAAGCATGGGGGTAGAGAGAATATCAGCGACGCTTCTCTCCTGCCTGCCTCAGCTTGCAGACCGTCTTTACGGAATCAGTCCGCAGAGGCTCTCCGCCGACGCCGAAGGCGATCCCGCCACCCCTGCCAAGCACGAGCTGCGGCTCCAGGAGAGGAAGTCGATCGAGCGCTTTATAAAGTATTTTTTCAGCGGCGCGAAAAAAGAGCGCGTACTGCTCGCTGTAATCGGAGAAGACAGGCACATCTGCAAGTTTGTATTCCTTGAGGACGGCAAGGTGAACCGCGTGGATATCAGCATAGACAAGATCGTACGGACGGCGCAGCAATACTCATCAAGCTACGTCATTCTGGCGCACAACCACCCGAGCAGCTCATGCTACCCGTCCGCCGCAGACTACGAGGCGACGTTCAGGATACATCTGCAGCTGAGAGAACACGGCATAAAGCTGCTGGATCATTTCATCGTCACGGAATCCGATATCTGCTCCGTCGCAGATTTTTTCGACTTTAAGAACAAAAACGACAAGGAGCTTTATCAATTCATACGGCGTGTTAAAAACGTCACGGACATGAAGAGGCTCGTTTAGCAAAAGCCTAAAATACAGCGAGAAAATGGGCGTTTTCTCTGCTGTTATACAGCTAAAGGCTGCGGCAGCACAATTTTCTTCCGCAGCCTTTCTTTATGCTTCAGTTTTCACACCGGCTTTCAATCAGGCAGAGGCGGCTGCCTAGACCATGCTGTTAAATACAGATCGCGCTTCATCAAGATCACGGCAAAGATGCGTCACGTACGGCATTATCTCCTTTGTCGGAGGGAGAAGGTCGGGAACCATGACCGTCGTCATGCCGGCTCGGTGCGCCGCGATTAAACCGTTATAGCTGTCCTCAAAAGCGACGCAGTATTCCGGCAAAACGCCGAGCTTCCCTGCGGCGGTGAGAAACACCTCCGGATCGGGCTTTCCGTTTTTGACGTCCTCGCCGCAGACAACGGCATCGAAGCACGGCAGAACGCCCGTCATTTCAAGCGCTCTTGTTGCAGAGCCGCGGCGCGTGGAGGTGGCGACTGCCAGCTTCACACCCGTCTCTTTGAAGTGCTCCAGAAGAGATTTCAGCCCCTTCTTGACAGGTATGCCGTTTCTGTCCGTCTTATCGACAAAAAGCACGTGGCACATCTCGGCGATATCGAGGTACGGAAAATCCTCGCCGTATATGCCTTTTAGCAGCTTCTCCGTTTCAATGCGGCGCTTGCCGATCGTTTTCTTGAAGATATCGAGTGTAAAGTCGTAACCGAGCCTTGCGGTGATCTCCTTCCAGTTTTCAAACACGAGCTTCTCCGTGTCGAACATCAGACCGTCCATGTCAAAAACGGCGCCTTGTATCATAATTATCCCTTCTTTCTTAACTCATGATATCATTTGGAATGCTGTTTGTCAAACGGCGCGGCTCTGACCGGATAAGCGGTGCATTTATGCAGAAAGCCCTCCGGTCACAGGAAGCAAAAATCACAGAGAGCGCTTAAAGAAGAATGCTTAAACATTTTTCAGGATATGAAAATTGATTCCAATGAACGATCCCTTAATTTTGTTGACATTATTCGCGAAAATTGATATAATGAATATGTATATATAAAAATCGGTCGAACAGGGCTTTCGGGAGCCTCGGCCGAATCAACAGAAAGAGGTGGCTGTTTTGACGGGGAAGGAATTCAAAACCCCTGAATTTTTGCAGATCAAAGGGTACAAATATAGGGCAAAGATGCTGATCGCGGGTGCGGTCATTTTAATAATTCTTATCGTTATACTCTCGCTCATCATTCACGGGATATCCTCGGCAGTCAGAGGTCTTGCAGCGCGCGGCAAGGACGAGAGCGACACGGACGCTGCCGCTTCCGTAGTCAGCGTAGTCAGCAGCACGCCGGTCGTTTCTCAGCCGGTGCAGAGCGCCGCGGACGCTTCGAGCGCTCCGGCGTACAGAGAGGAAAAATTCAACGCGGACGGCAAGCTCGAAATCGACACCGACACGCTCGACGGAAAAAAGGCAGTTGCTATCACGTTTGACGACGGTCCGAGCGAATACACGATGGAGCTGCTCGAAGGGCTTAACGAACGCGGTGCAAAGGCGACGTTCTTCATGGTCGGCAACAACGTATCGAAGTATCCCGACGTTGTGACGTATATGGTAAACTCCGGTCACCAGATCGGCAACCACACATTCGACCATATGGATATCGCTTCCGCAGGTCTTAACGCAGCGAAGGATTCCATCTCCAAGACGGACGACGCGATCGAGGCAGTATGCGGCAAGCGCTCAACGGCGTTCCGTCCGCCCTACGGCTCGTTCACGGACGATATCGCAAAGCAGATCGACAAGACGTTCACAATATGGTCGCTCGACACGCTCGACTGGAAGTCACGCGACACTAAGAAGATAAAGAACACGATAGTTTCACAGTGCCGCGACGGCAGCATTATTCTTCTCCACGACCTCTACAAAACGAGCGTTGACGGCGCACTGGCGGCGATCGACGAGCTTCAGGGCGAGGGCTTCGTATTCGTCACCGTTGACGAGCTTATGACGCGCTACGGCTACCCGATCAATCCCGGCGCACACAGCGCGCAGTACGCCGTTTACGAGACGAATTCGCCTCACGCGGGAGAATACGCCGAAGACATGGAGCGTGACCGCGCCAAGGACTCTACAAGCTCCGCCGCCGGCAGCTTCTACTACGACAAGCAGGACACAGACTCCGATTCCTCTGCAAGCAGCCGCACCACCTCCTCGGAAGAGGAATACTACGACTGGGACGAGGACGAGGAACACTATTACGACGAGGACGAGAACTGGGACGAACCCGTCAGCAGCGCCCCTGCCGACACCTCGCGCGCCGCTGAAGCAGCGCCTGCGGAGAATACTCGCTCAGCAGAGACGGCGAGCACAGAAACAGCAAGTGCAGAAACCGCAAGCGCGGAGACAGGAAGCTCGCGGTAAATCGCCTCTTAAAAAAAAGACAAAAGCAGATCCCACGCCTGCCGGTGTGGGATCATTTTTTTGTATTCTGTTCCTGATTGATGCGGAAACAAAGCTGCATCATGCTGTCGCCGAGGTGGACATTCTCAACGATCACGTCGCTGTATTTCATTGAAATATCAAAGTGGCTGAAATTCCAGAAGCTGCGTATGCCGCAGGCGTAGAGCCGCTCGGAAATCTCCTCGACGGCGCGCTTCGGAACGCAGATTATCGCCGTGGTGACGAGGTGAGAGTCGCAAAAGCTCTCCAGGTCGTCTGTATCCATTATCGTGATGCCTTGGATAACACCGCCGATCTTCGCCCTGTCCTTGTCGAATATGCCGACAAGCTCGAAGCAGCGATCCTCCAGGCTCACCTGATTTGCAATCGCCGTACCGATGTTGCCGGCGCCAACGAGGACAGCAGGGTACCGGCACTTCACTCCGAGGATAGACTCGATCTCGTCGCGCAGGTGCGCTACGGAGTAGCCTATCCCCTGCTGCCCGAACTCGCCGAAGCAGTTGAAGTCCTGCCGCACCTGAGATGCCGTCGAGCTCATTCGCTTCGCAAGCTGACTTGAGCTTACGTGCGATATTCCCTGTTTTTCAAGCTCGCGCAGGAAGCGGTAGTACCGCGGCAGCCGCCTGACGACAGAGGAGGATATGTTTTCTCTTTTAGCCATATCAACCACCATTTGTAAAATAAAGCGGAAAAGCGCTTTCGCAGTTTTCCGCTTTCACTTTTAATCAGAGCATCGCTTTAAGTCTCTCGTCAACGGCTCTGAGGAAGTCCTCTGTGTTGACCTTCTGCTTGTTCGGAAGCGTGGAAAGAAGTGCGAGATCTCCTGTCATTACGCCGTCCTCGATCGTTTTGATCGTCGCTTTTTCGAGCTTGTCCGCAAAGTCGCAGAGGTCGGGCGTGCCGTCAAGCTCGCCGCGCTTTCTGAGGGCGCCTGTCCATGCGTAGAGCGTTGCGACGGAGTTTGTGGATGTCTCCTCGCCCTTTAAGTGCTTGTAGTAGTGGCGCTGAACCGTGCCGTGAGCCGCCTCATACTCGTAAACTCCGTCGGGAGATACGAGGACGGAGGTCATCATAGCGAGCGAGCCGAATGCCGTCGCGATCATGTCGGACATAACGTCGCCGTCGTAGTTCTTGCAAGCCCAGATGTAGCCGCCGTCGGAGCGGATTACACGTGCTACGGCGTCGTCGATGAGCGTATAGAAGAAGGAAATGCCTGCCGCCTCAAACTTAGCCTTGTACTCGTTCTCGTATATCTCGAGGAAAAGATCCTTGAAGCGGTGGTCATATATCTTGGAGATCGTGTCCTTTGAGGCGAACCAGATATCCTGCTTCTTGTCGAGCGCGTAGTTGAAGCAGGAGCGCGCAAAGCTCGAGATCGACTTGTCGAGGTTGTGAACGCCCTGAATGATGCCGTCCGTTTTGAAGTCGTGGATAAGGCTGCGTTCCTCGCTGCCGTCAGGCTTCGTTACGCAAAGCTCAGCCTTGGAGCCTGCCTCAACGCGCATTTCTGTGTTCTTGTAGATATCGCCGTAAGCGTGACGGGCGATCGTGATCGGCTTCGTCCACGTCGGAACGTAAGGCGTGATGCCCTTTACGAGGATCGGGCAGCGGAAAACAGTGCCGTCGAGCAGCGCTCTGATCGTGCCGTTCGGCGACTTCCACATCTCCTTGAGATCGTACTCCTTGACGCGGTCGGCGTTCGGAGTAATCGTCGCGCACTTTACAGCCACGCCGTACTTCTTCGTAGCCTCTGCAGAGTCGATCGTGACCTGATCGTTCGTCTCGTTTCTGTGAACAAGACCGAGATCGTAATACTCCGTTTTGAGGTCTACGTACGGGGTGATGAGGATATCCTTTATCATTTTCCAGATAACTCTCGTCATCTCGTCGCCGTCCATTTCGACGAGCGGCGTTTTCATTTGTATCTTATCGGACATTTTAAGTCTCTCCTTTATATTTAATCATCTTTTATCAACATATTCTATATCGGGCGCGTATTCTTGAATTTTGCAGATGGCATTTTGTTCATTTTATCAGTCTCTCCAAAAGCACCGCAACGCCGGCTGCGGCGGCTGCGATCAGCGGAAAGCCTATGTACGTACCTATGAACTTCACGGCTAATGTTTTCTTTGGAATGTACGGCTTGAGATCCTCCGTACCGGGTATCAGCCACGCCTTTGTGCGGCTTACCCAGTACCAATCTATAAAAAATCTGTCAAACGTACCCATGATGAGGTACACAGCCGAGATCTGCCAAAAGCCTTCAAAGAAGCCGCGCGCACCGTTTATGCCGTAAACCATCGCAGGAACGGCGGCGAGAACGGGCAGCCACAGCGCCGCACCCGAAAGCGCAGCGCGTTTTTTTATCTTTTCTTCCGTCATCAGCCCCAGCTCAACGACTCGCTCCTGAACGTCCTTTTCATAGAAGAACACCATGCCGACAGGGCCGTTTGCCGTACCGACGACGCAGACGATCAAAAGCCAGAAGCTCATAACGAGCCCTTCCAGAATTACATTGATCATTTATTGCTCTCTCTTGTGTAATCGAGCAGACCGCCGGCGAGGATAATATCCCTCGTTCTCTCTGTGAGGTCGCAGTCTACGGCAATCTCGATACCCTTCGTAACGTCCTTTACGACGATCGGCTCGCCGTTTGTTACCTTAGCGCGGACGTTCTCGATAACGAGCTCGTCGCCCTGGTCGATCCTGTCGTAATCGTCCGCATTCACAAAGGTGAGCGGAAGAATGCCGGCGTTGATGAGGTTCGCTCTGTGGATACGCGCAAAGCTCTTTACGAGGACAGCCTTAACGCCGAGGTAAAGCGGAGCGAGAGCGGCGTGCTCACGGGAAGAGCCCTGGCCGTAGTTGGAGCCGCCGACAATGACGGACTTGCCAAGCTCAAGCGCTCTCTGCGGGAAATCCTTGTCGCAGACGGTAAAGCAGTGCTGCGAGATAGCCGGAATGTTGGAGCGCAGCGGAAGGATCTTCGCGCCGGCAGGCATGATGTGGTCTGTCGTGATATTGTCGCCGACCTTGAGCGAGCAGGAAGCGTCGATGCTCCCGTCGAGCGGAGACGTCTTCGGGAAAGGCTTGATGTTCGGGCCTCTGAGGACCTCGACCTCGTCCATCTTCGACTCCTTGATTGGCTCGACGACCATGTTGTCGTTGATGAGGAACTTCTCGGGGAGCTTGATCTCAACGGCGTCGCCGAGCGTTCTCGGATCGGTGAACACGCCTGTGAGAGCGGAAGCGGCAGCCGTTTCGGGGCTGACGAGATAGATCTGACCGTCCTTCGTTCCGGAGCGGCCGAGGAAGTTTCTGTTAAATGTTCTCAGCGAGATACCTGCGGAATTCGGGGACTGTCCCATGCCGATGCACGGACCGCACGCACATTCGAGAATACGTGCGCCTGCGCCGATGAGGTCGCCGAGAGCGCCGTTGAGCGCGAGCATATTGTAGACCTGCTTTGAGCCGGGAGCGATCGCAAGCGACACACCGGGGTGAACGGTCTTGCCCTTGAGAATAGCAGCGACGCGCATGAGGTCGAGATAGCTGGAGTTTGTGCAGGAGCCGATACATACCTGGTCGATCTTCTGCGGTCCGATCTCCTCGATCGTCTTTACATTGTCGGGGCTGTGCGGACAAGCCGCCATCGGAGCGAGCTTTGAGAGGTCGATCGTGATCTCCTCGTCGTACACGGCGTCCTCGTCGCTCTTAAGCTCCTTCCATACCTCTTCTCTGCCCTGCGCCTTGAGGAACTCTCTCGTAACGTCGTCGGACGGGAAGATAGACGTTGTAGCGCCAAGCTCCGCGCCCATGTTCGTGATAGTAGCTCTTTCGGGAACGGTGAGCGTCTTTACGCCCTCGCCTGCGTACTCGATGATCTTGCCTACGCCGCCCTTAACGGACATTATGCGCAGCACCTCGAGAATGATATCCTTAGCCGAAACCCACGGCGAGAGCTTGCCGAGAAGGTTTACTCTGACCATCTTCGGCATCGTTATGTAATAAGCGCCGCCGCCCATCGCGACCGCAACGTCAAGACCGCCTGCGCCCATCGCGAGCATACCGATGCCGCCGCCCGTCGGGGTGTGGCTGTCGGAGCCGATGAGCGTCTTGCCGGGAATACCGAAGCGCTCGAGATGCACCTGGTGGCAGATGCCGTTGCCGGGGCGTGAGAACCAGATGCCGTGCTTCTTTGCGACCGTCTGGATAAAGCGGTGATCGTCGGCATTCTCAAAGCCCGTCTGGAGCGTATTGTGGTCGATATAAGCGACGCTCTTCTCCGTCTTGACTCTCGGCACGCCGATAGCCTCAAACTCAAGGTACGCCATTGTGCCGGTAGCGTCCTGCGTAAGAGTCTGGTCGATCTTCAGACCGATATCGGTGCCGACCTTCATCTCTCCGCTGAGAAGATGCTCTTTGATGATCTTTTGTGCGATGGTGTAACCCATGATAGATCCCTCCATGATTATAATTCTGCAATCTATATTATATCAAAAAGCGTTGGCATAATCAACAACAAGATTGTTAATAATTTGGCAATTCTGAATTTTCGGAGATCGTATCCTGCAAAAGTTATGTTAGTTTTGACTAACATAACAGCCGGCGTCTGCCTATCTTTACAGCATTGCACCCGAACACTCTCACCTTGTCCTTCTGTCGCCGGGACGGGCAGGTTCCTTTTGGGACGGCCAAAAAGGAACCTGAAAACCGCCGAGGTGTTTTACTCAGCTCCTTAATCGGCAAATTCCTGCACCCAGTAAATACCGTACAAGGTGCCCTCTCTGACGCAAACGCCGACGCCGAGCCTGCTGTACGCCGGGTTCAGGATATTTGCGCGGTGCACGTCGGAGTTCATCAGCTCTGCAACGATCTCTGCCGCATCGTGCCTGCCCATGCTGAGATTCTCCGCAGCCGCGTTGCAGCTTACGCCGTATTCGGACAGAGCGGTGTAGCACGCCGATCCGTCGGGGCGGACGTGATCCGTAACGTCTATGATCTCCTCGGCGCGCTTCGCTGCCGCATCGCACATTGCCTTGTCAAGCTGCAGCGCCGGTACGCCTGCCTTTCCGCGCTCCGCGTTTACGGCGTCGAGCATCGCTCCGAGAGTGCCGTCCGGATCGTCCGGCGGCGTGATCTCATACTCAACGGGAGCAGGCTCCGCGTCCTCTATGATAACGACATTCTGCTCCTGCGGCTGCTCCTCCTGCTGCGGCTGCGCGGCCGGAGCCTGTGAAACCGGCGGCGCGCCCGATACGCTTTCCGCCGCCTTTGAGAACGTTGCCTTCGGCGCTTCGGCAATGGACGATTCCGCTTTTGACGATTCCGCTTTTGACGATTCCACTTTTGACGATTCCACTTTTGACGATTCGACTTTTGATGATTCTGTCTTGGACGAAGCCGATTCGGAAGGAGCGCCCGACTGAACGGCGGCGCTCATCTGCTGTGTATCGTTTGCCGCTGCGGCCGGGCTTCCGGTGTTCGCGGTGCTTCCGCACGCCGTGAGCATTGCGGCGGTCAGCAAAACTGCTGCTGTTATCCTTGTCTTCATTTTGAACGCCACCTCGCGTAAATTTATTGAGCCTGAGCCGCCTGTGCAGCCGCGCAGAAGCCCGGCACTCCGTTTTGCATACAAAAAATCCGCCCCGTTAAGGGCGGTTAATGGAGCGGATGACGGGACTCGAACCCGCTACATTCAGCTTGGGAAGCTGACGCTCTACCAAATGAACTACATCCGCATTTTCTGTGCAAGACTATTATACAGCATTGAGGGGAATAATTCAAGCACTTTTTAAATTTTTTTGGGCGCGGTTCTTTAGCGATAAAAAAAGATCCGCCAACTGCGGATCCCGAAAAATGGAGCGGATGACGGGGCTCGAACCCGCTACCTCCACCTTGGCAAGGTGGCGCTCTACCAGATGAGCTACATCCGCAAATGAATATTTGGTGCCT
>CADAYJ010000043.1 GCA_902792115.1 uncultured Ruminococcus sp.
GAAAAGATGCGCCAGTAACACACCAAGAGGGCAAGCCGCAAGGCGCAGACCGATTGGTATGTGTTACAAGTGCCCTTGGGGTGCAAGCAAGATGAGTGCACCACAGGCACTTCCTTCGGTCGCTCAGTCCGCAGGACGTGATTTAATCAGTGGCTCCATTATATATTCAGATATATATTCCGGAAAAAAGAAGCCGCAGAAGCGCCCCGTCGAATCATTTCCGCCCTTGCCGGAATCCGTGAACGGGGCAGCCTTCCGCAGCCTCTGTCAAATCGCGTACATTCTCATCGCGTTTTCCTTCGTGTATTTCAGAACGTCCTCCGTCGTCATGGAGCGTATCCCGGCGATGCGCTCCGCCGTGCAGGCTATGAGCGAGCTGTCGCAGCGCTTGCCGCGAAACGGTACGGGCGCGAGGTACGGGGCGTCCGTCTCAAGGAGCAGCCTGTCGATCGGAACCTCCTTCGCGACCTCGACAGGAACGCGCGCATTCTTGAAGGTGACCGTTCCGCCGAGCGAGATGTACATATCGCCGCAGCGAAGCACCTCGCGCAGCATTTCCGGGGAGCCGCTGTAACAGTGCAGCAGTCCGAACGGGGAATACCTTCTCAGGTAATCCATCGTGTCGCCGTGAGCCTCGCGGTCGTGAATAATTATCGGCTTTTTTACGTCGGCGGCGAGCCGCAGCTGCTTTTCAAATATAATATGCTGCTCCGCCTTCGGGATATCCCAGTAATAGTCAAGCCCGGTCTCTCCGAGCGCGACCGCCTTTTTGTGCGTAAGCAGCTTCGCGACCTTGTCAATATATTCGCCGATGCGTGAGACGTCCGTATCCGGCGCGCTCTCCGGGTGTATACCGACGGCGGCGTACACGAAATCGTACTTTTCCGCAAGTGCGAGCGCTCTCTCGGACGTCTCGATATCGGTTCCGTTAGTCACAACGGCAAAAACGCCCTTTTCGGGCAGCGAAGAGAGCAGCTCGTCTCTGTCCTCGTCAAATTTTTCATCATCATAGTGACAATGCGCGTCAAAGATCAGTCGTTCTGTCATAAAGCACGTCTCCTTCTACAAATAATCAACGCGAAACGGCGACACATCGGTCTGCGCCGCTATTGAAACATACATTGCGGTAAACATTATAAAAACAAATCCTGCAAGCAGCAGCACGATACCTGCCGCGACGCCCGGCGAAAAACCGCAGCCGAGCGCTGTCCTGTTTTCCCTGTACTCGTCGTTTTTTATATTACACTTCGTATCCATACCGCATCATATTCCGCAAAAAACACCGGCTCAGCGATACAGCGCTCGGAACCGGTGTTTAAATTCAGCTATGGAAGCACTGATTAAATCGAGTGCCCATATCGCACAGGGATTTTTCAGGCAAATTGATTGAAAAATCCGCAGGAATACTGTCGTATTTCAAGGATTTTGCGTAGTACGTCTCGTCGTCATCGTCGTTGGAACGGCCGCCGCTGTGGCTTGCCCAGTACTCGTCGTCGTCCCAGTGCGGATCGAGACCGTCGTCGGAATCGGAGCTGTCCTTGTCGGAATCGGAGGAATCGGAGTCGGAGGAACGCTGCCTCGTGTCGGAATCGGAGGAATCCTTGTCGGAGTCGCTGCCGTCCTTGTCGGAATCGCTGCTCTTCTTGTCGGAATCCGTCGTCTTAGCCGTCGCGGGCATGATGATATCGTTTACGCCGAGAGCCTTGACAGCCGCCAGGAACTGCGGATCGGAGGCGAGGTCGAGCGTCCCGGAATCGTAAGCCTTCTGGTCGGAGGCGCTAAGCTCTACGACGTTCGTCGGAACAACGCCCGTCGTGGAGTACGTCTGCTGTCCCTTCGTAACGTAGTAAAGATTCGGGATAAGAATGTAATCGCCGGTGGAGAGCTGAATTGCGTCCGTCTGAGCGCAGTCGCCTGCCGTCGTTGTGCCGACGATGATGCCCTTGCCGTATGCGTTGAGCGTTGAAGCGAAGATCTCCGCCACACCGGAGGTATTGCCGTTTACGAGGACAGCGATATCGTAGTTGATCTCGCTCTGGTCGGAGGTGTAAAGCACGGTGCGCTTGCCGTTCTTGTCAACGCCCGCGATCGTCTCGCCCTCGGGGAGGAGCATATCGAGAAGCTGCGCCGCAACCTCGATGTTGCCGGAGGAGCAGTTTCTGAGGTCAAGCACGAGCATATCCACCTTCGAGATGGAAGCGCCGCTGAAATCGTTGAGCGCGTCGGAGAAGGACTTCTTCGTCGAATCCTCAAAGCCGAGGAACTGCATATAGCCGACGCCCTTGCCGAAATTCTTGTAGATGATCGTCTCACCCTGAGTCGGCTTGTTCTGAGCCTCATACTCGGCAGCCGTGAGATATTTGACAGAGCTGTCGCCAAGACCTTCAACGTATCCCTTGCACATACCGGTCACAAGATCGTTTTCGTTGATCGTACCGAGGTAATTGTCGTGAACTACCTTTTCAACCTCGCTCACGCGGTCATTCACGCTTCCGACCGAACCGGTCTCCGTGATCTTCTTGACCTTATTGCCTGCGATAAGATAGCCTACGGCAAATGCGATAGCCGCTGCCACAAGCACACAGGCAAGCGCGAAGCCGAATGTTGTCTTCTTCTTCATCATCTCGAAAATTCACTCCTTGATCTTTTCTTCGTTGTCGCATAATAGTATAATTGCATATCAAAACTATTTTATACCATTACAAGGCCGGTTGTCAACATAAAAATCCTTGTTCCGGCAATATTCGGATATATTTGGTAAAATTGGACAGTTAGAAAGAATCGAACAATATGAATAACTAAAAGTTTGCCTCTGAAAGTGAAGTCTTTCGGAAGCATATCGGAATTTACACCTCATATGCTCCGTTTTATCCGGAATCAGGAGCGATCCGCCGACATACTCGCCGCCGCACCGAACGCAATGCCTCCGGTCAGATATTCGGATACTCGTTCATCGGGTTGTATTTTTCGCCGTCGAGGCGCGTCTCGAAGTGGAGGTGAGGACCTGTTGACCAGCCGGTCGATCCGACGTAGCCTATAAGCTGCCCCTTCTGGACGTAGTCGCCCGAGCTTACAACGGCAGCCGTGAGGTGTCCGTAAACGGTCGCCTTTCCGTTGCCGTGGTCTATCATTACCCATCTGCCGTAGCCGCCGCCGCAGCCGCAGCTTCCGTCCTTGCCGTAATTGTGGTCGCAGTCGTTCTCCGCGATAACGACGACGCCGCTGTCCGCCGCGACGACGTCCGCGTTCATTATGGAGCCGTCGGAAATGTCGATCGCGCCGTGGTTATACGTCGTTCTGTCCTCGTTCCATACGGAGGAAAGGATGTAATGCCCCGGAACAGGCCAGACGTAGCCGTCCGACGGATCGGAAACGACCTGCTGAGGCTTGCTCGGCTCAGCCTGCGAGCTTTCCTCTGCCTTGCTCTCCGGCGCACGGCTCTCTTCGGCTTTGCTCTCCGGCTCGCTGCTGCGCGGCTCTTCGTCGTCCGGATCGTAATACTCCGGCTCCTCGTCCTCGGCGTCGCTGCTCTCGGCCTCGTGGCTCGTTGAGCTGCTCTTTGAGGACGCCTCGGGCTTTCCAAGCTCATACGTCTTCGTTGTGACGGCGGCCTTCGAGCTTGCCTGCTCGGCGAGCTTCTTCTGCGCCTCGCTCGCGATCCTTGCCGTCTCCTCCTGCGCCTTCTTGTCCTTGAAGTACGCCTGGATCTGCGCCTCTACCTTCTTCATCTCCTCGTTCGTTTCGTCGAGGTGATCCTGCGCGCCGGAGTTTTCTTTATAAAGGTCGGTGAGCAGCTTCTCGTTTTCGGCGATGAGCTTCTGCATCTCCTGCTGGCGCGAATCGAGATTCTTCTGCTCGTTCGCAAGCTCCGTTTTCATCGCCTTGAGATTGTCGCGCTTACCGTTTATTACTTCAATGTCCGCCTGCAGGTCGCCGATCAGCGCCTGATCCGACTTGGAAATGTACGTCAAAAGCTCCAGCTTGTCAAGGAAATCGGAGAAATCCTTCGCGCCGAGAATTATCTCCAGGCTCGTCGCGTCGCCGGATATGTAAAGCGCCCTTACGCGCTGCTTGAGCTTGTCTATCCTGCCGGAGATGGCGCTCCTCGACTCGTCGATATCCGCCTGGAGTCCGGCGATCTCCGTATCGAGCGCTTCTATCTGCGCTCTGCCGTTGGCGATCTGCTCGTTGAGGACGGTGATCTTGCTCTGCAGCGCCTTTTTGTAATCCTCGCGCTGCGCGATATCGCTCGCCGTGGAATCAATCTTCGCCTGGTACTGCGCCGCCTGCTCGTCAAGCTCCTTCTGGCGCTTCTGATAGTCGGAGAGCGTGTCCGCGGATGAAACGACAGCCGCTGCCGCACCGATCATGCTCAGGCAAAGCACGCCTGCCGCGAGCTTTAACATCAGTTTACCAGCCAAGGATCTCTCCTCCCTCCATGTTGAGATATCTGCCGATCGAGATCAGGGCGCCGACTGCGCCGACGACCATGCCGAAGAGGATAAATCCGCCCGTCATCTCAACGGCGAGCTGATCGTACGGTATCTCCGTGATCGGAACTATATACTTGACCGCCGTCATCATCGCCTCGTAAAGGAACGCGATAATACACGACGCAAGTACGCCGGAGATAAGCCCCAGAACGATACCCTCGATCACGAACGGCGTCCTTACGAAGTGATTCGTCGCGCCGACCGACTTCATTATGCTGATCTCGAAGCGGCGGGAATACATCGTCATTCTTACCGAGTTGCTTATAATGAAAAGTGAAACGATGCCGAGCGCGGCGACGAGCCACAGCCCGACCTGCGTGACGAGCCTGTTGAGATCCGTCAGGCGCTTCGCGACCTCGCTTCTGTCGCTTATCATGTCTACTCCCTCGACGGATTTGATCGACTTGACCGTCTCGCCGTACTGCGAGAGGTCTACCATCGTCACGTGGAATGCGTTCGGGAGCGGATTTTCCTCGCCCTGCAGCTCGCCGAAGAGCGGTCCCAGCTCGCTCTCCCATTCCGTTATCGCCTGATCCTTTGAGTAGAATTCGCAGTCGCAGATATTGTCGAGGTGACGTATTTCGGGGCCGACCTTCTGGATCGCGGTCAGCTCGTCGATATCGTCCTTCAGAAACACGGTGATCTGGTTGTCCTTGCCGACCTGCTCGACGACATTGTTTACGTTGAGCGAGATAAGCATAGCGGCGCCCGTTATGAGCAGGCACGAAACGAGGACGCCGATCGAAGCCGCCGACATCATTCTGTTGTTCCAGACGCTGCGAACGCCTTCCTTCGATAAGTATCCGAAGCCTCTCATTCCTCTGCCGCCTCCCCGTCTGTTATCGCTTCAAGCGCCTCGCGGTTAAGCTCCTCCTCGGAGACGTCGGGGATCTCCTCCGCTATCTCCTCCGGGATCTCCGCCAGCTGCTCCTTCGAGATCTCGATCGGGATCTCTGCCTTTTCCGACGGTGCGCCTGTGTCTGAGATCACCCGTCCGCCCTGTATCTCGATCACTCTGTTCTTGAATTTCTGCACAAGGTCGTGCTCGTGAGTAACGACGATTATCGTCGTTCCCTGCTTATTGATCTCATTGAGCAGCTCAATGATCTCGAACGACATTTCGGGATCTATGTTGCCCGTAGGCTCGTCCGCGATGATAAGCGACGGGTTGTTTACGAGCGCGCGCGCAAGGCTGACTCTCTGCTGCTCGCCGCCGGAAAGCTCCGCGGGACGGCTCTGAGCCTTGTCCTTGAGTCCGACAAGTCCGAGGATATAATGGACTCTCTTCTTAACGGCGCGCGGACGCGCTCCGATAACGCGCATTGCAAACGCGACGTTGTCGAAGACCGTCATCTTGTCTATCAGCCGGAAATCCTGGAAGACGATGCCCATCGTTCTGCGAAGGTACGGCACCTTGCGGCGCTTCATATCCGTTGTATTTATGCCGTTGATGTAGATAGTGCCGGAGCTCGGCTGCTCCTCCTTCATAATGAGCTTTAAAAAGGTGCTCTTGCCCGCGCCGGAGGCACCGACGATAAAGACGAACTCGCCCTTCTCGATCGTGATATTCACATCGTCCAGCGCCTGCGTCCCGTTCGGGTACACCTTTGACACATTTTTGAATTGGATCATAAAATTAGCCGCCTCTCGCGAAATCAATAATTTTGTCATCATGTGCTTTGACAGCTGCGCACATTCCGCATTAATAAACGGGAATGTAATGAAGAAGGCTCAATTACATTCCCTTGCTTTTTCAATGATTCTTTGTTTGGTATCAGTACTTGACCGGGTTAGCGGTGAGGTACTTCTTGACCATCAATGCTACCTTAAAGACGATCGCGTCTTCAAACTCTCTGAGGTCGAGACCTGTGAGCTTCTTGATCTTCTCAAGCCTGTACACGAGCGTGTTGCGGTGTACGAAGAGCTTTCTTGAAGTCTCGGAGACGTTGAGGTTGTTCTCGAAGAACTTCTGGATCGTGAAGAGAGTCTCCTGGTCGAGCGAATCTATCGAGCCCTTCTTGAAGACCTCGTTGAGGAACATCTCGCACAGCGTCGTCGGAAGCTGATAAACAAGGCGCGCGATGCCGAGGTTGTCGTAGCTTGCGATGGTGCGCTCGGTGTCGAACACCTTGCTGACCTCGAGAGCCACCTGAGCCTCCTTGAACGAATGAGCCAGCTCCTTCACGCCGACAACAGCCGTGCCGATGCCGATGATGCAGTGTGTGTAGAACTCGCTGGAGAGCGTGTCCACGATAGAGCTTGCCAGCTTTTCAAGGTCGCGCGAGTCGATGCCGGACTTGACCTCCTTAACGAGCGCGATGTCGGTCTCGTTGATATTGATAACAAAGTCCTTGCTCTTGTCCGGGAAAAGGTTCTGGATAACATCATAAGCGGAGATGTCCGTCTTGGAGGTGATCTTGATGAGCATACATACTCTCGTTACCTCGTTATTGAAGCGAAGCTCTCTCGCCTTGATGTAAATATCGCCGGGAAGAATATTGTCAAGAATTACGTTCTTGATGAAGTTGCCTCTGTCATACTTCTCGTCGTAATACTGCTTGATGCTGCTGAGCGAAACGGCAAGAAGCTGAGCGTACTTCTGAGCCGCATCGTCGCTGCCCTGTACGAATACAGCGTATTCCGACCTGGAGTTGCAGCTGAAGCTCTTGAAGGTCTGCCCGTTTATTACGAACGGCGCCGATGAACTGAGCGTTTCCGACGTGATACTGTCGTTTACCTCTCCGATCCTGCCAAGCTCACTGCAGGCGATGACCACCGATGTTTCGTCGATAACGCCGATCGTTCTGTCGATCGCATCTCTCATCTGGTGAATGACGCCCTGGAACAATCTGTTGGACATAGTAATGATCCCTCTCTTTTTATTTGAATTTAGTTTGTTCGTTAATGTCCGGCATTTGTTTCAATATTGTAACCAACATTGTGCAAAAAAGCCTATTATCATATTAATGATACACAATTTTCAAACAAAAAGCAACCTTTTAAAGTCAAAAATATAAAAAAATCTTAAAAAATTTCTCCCAAATTGCAAAAAAAGACGATTTTTTTCTCGTTTTTTCTATTTTGACCATAAAAAAGCCGTTCCGGGCGCATTATTTTACCTTGATCGACTCAACGAGCGAAATAAACTTTCCTGGATCTTTTATTATAAAAATGTACACAAGATACGCCACGCCGAAAACAACGGCAAGCGTGATCACCAGGCTTATCAAAGTTTTGAGTGTTTCCTTCCATTTTGAGCTGTCCATAAACAAACCTCCCGTCAAACGGCATTCAAAACCTGCGAACGGTTTGATTTTACACCGAAAATATTATCAAAATTTGAATTTTTGTCGTCCATTTTGAAAACTGCGTCGTTCCGGCGCTCACAGATGTGCAGACGCCTCCCCTTCGGCAGCCTTATCCGGCGCCCTTCATCGCCTCGTGCTCTGCTTTAATCTCTCCGAAGAGGCGTGCAGGAGTCCAGCAGGCGTTCGTTTCCGTCACAACAGCCTTATAAGGTATCCTTCCGACGCCGCCGCGATACAGCGCGCCGATGAGAATGTCTATCCCCTCTCCGGAGAACCCGTTTATCACGAGCATCTCGCAGCCGAAGTCTCCGCCGTCCGGCTGCTTTAAATGCGGAATGCCGGGAACGCCGGCGAGCGCTCCGACGGGCAGCGCGTACTCCTTTTTTGAAACGGTCCTAACGGTGCAGCCGAGCGGCGCCACGGCGTTTTTAACGAGCGCCGCACGCTCGCTCCCGAAATTATAGAGCAGAAGTATTTTGTTTGTTTTCATTTTCTTTCTCCTTCCCCGTGTGGCGGCGGTTAATGACGAATATTCCCGCCGCAACGAGCGCGCCGGCGGCGGCATAATTCGGGCGAAGCGGCTCTCCCAGCAGCAGGCACGAGAACGTAACGCCGAGAATCGGTATAAGCGAATTGAATATCGCGATCTCTCCGACGGGATTGCAGCTTATCAGCTTATTGTACACGGAAAAGCCGTACGTCGATATCGCGACAAGGCAGCAGAGAACGAATGCGCCGAACGCACCGGGCGCCCGGAGACGTCCGCCCATCAGAAGACCTGCCGCGATGAGAATCACTCCGCCGAAGCCGAGGCTGACTCCCGTTGCCGCTCCTGCCATAACGCCGGCGCCTCTCCCGGAGCGCGACGTAACGACACGTGTGAGTATTCCGCCGCACGCCGAAAAGCAGGCGCTCAGAAGCAGCATACCGTCGCCCATGAACGACAGCTCCGACGACGCGCCCCCGGCGTTCACGAGCAGTATCCCGGCAAAGCCGAGCACGCAGCCTGCCGCCTTCCTCACCGTGAGGCGCTCGTCACGGAAAACGGCGCACGCGGCAAGTATCAGCAGAAAGCTGGAGAGCGAATCTATGACGGCGGAGCGCGAGCCGGTGAGATTTGAAAGACCGATATAGTAGCAGAAGTAGTGCAGCGCCGTATTGACAAGCCCGAGCAGCAGCGCAAGGAGAACGCCGCGCCGCGCATTCTCTCCGAAGGGGCGGGCAGCGCCCTTCCTGTCCGCGCCCGGACGGCTCTGCGTATTATGTATTGTCCGATTTGCCTCTGCCCGACGCGCGATCGTCGGGAGAACGACCGAGATGAAAGAGACAAGCAGCCCTGCCGCCGCAAAGCGCACGCCTGCAAACAGCGTTTTCGAGCCGGTATCGTCCGGCGCGATCCCGAATGCGGGGATCCCGAGTTTTATCAGCGGAAACGCGAACGCCCACACAACGGAGGTCGAAGCCGCCAGCACCATCGCAGGCAGCTTCCTTTCAAACAAGCTACGATTATCCAAGCTATCGCCTCTGAAATCATGATACGTCCATTATACCACAACACCCCCTCACACGCAACCTGCGGCGTGTCACCGGCGGCGTGTCGCCGCTCACAGTTCCGGGCGGCGTGTCGCCGCTCACAGTTCCGGCGGAAGAATTTATAAATCAAAACCCGTCTCCGCGTCTGACACATCTTGCGGCGTGTAACTCACGGTTTTCAGCGGAAGTATTTTATAATTCAAAACCCGTCTCCGCGTCTGACACATCTTGCGGCGTGTAACTCACGCTTTCCGGCGGAAGTATTTTTAAATTAAAAATCCGTCCGGGCGTCCGTAAATACCCGTATAGCCTTTACACCGGGGGGCGGCAAAAAACGCGAATACGCATCCGGGAGCGTCCTATGTAACACCATGCGGGGATAATTATTTCACGTTTGTAATAATTAATACATATTTGTAATTTCATTTCTCTAAAAGCATTAAAAGTTAAAAAATTTACAATAAAACGCCGAAATTAATTAAAATTTGAATTCTTATTGACACGGCTTCTATTACCTGTTGTTATAATCTTTTTCTAACATTCCACTTACTTTTCCACATATGAAATGTTGATGAAGATTATCCACACCGTTGAAACCGTAACAATTCGACGTCTATCGCAAATCTTTCATGGGTTATCAACTCTTTCCACAGAGTTTTCCACATTATCAACAGCGTTTTCCACTTTACAAATAGTAATATCATGGAGAATCTGCGCGCTTTTCCACATCGGTGTTTTTTGACCATATTTCCGAGGTGATTTTTGGCGCACAACAACATTTAGTTGTAAAAAAAAGGAATGAACACAACACGTACGGGGCATACTATCTTTGCAAAAGAAACAAAATTGTTACAAAGGAGAAACATTATGATAAAAGCGATCAGCAGGCAAATCCTCGAGGTCTCCGACACGGGCAGCATATATTTTGCGAAGGCGTGGCTGATGATAAGCCCCGAATACGCCGACGAGGACGAGCAAAAGCTCGAGGGCGAAGCGGAGAGATACCTTTGCTCGATCGACGCGCCCGGCGCCGTAAAGAGCCGAAGCCGCACCCTTCGCCGCGTTATGCGCTTCCTCGCTTCCGCTGCCTGCGGCGGGCTTGTCACGGCGATGTTCCTTAAAGTATACTGACGGCGGCGCGGAAAAATGCAGGCTCCTTTGGGAGTCTCCCTCTTCCGGGCTGCCGCTCCAATGAACCGGCACCGCGAAAAGCAGCGCAGCCGGACTTTTGTCCGTTTTGCTCAAGCGGATCGCCGTCCGAAGCGAGCGTCCGAAGATAAGATATCTTACGCTCCGAATATTCTGTCAAAAGCTGAGAAAAAAGCGCCGAAAGCAGGCAGATCAAGCGGCTTTCGGCGACTTTTTTGGAGAAAAATTTCATTTTTTTGCTTTTGGGGATATAAATTTTTAGGAAAATATGATATAATAATATGGATTATCATGTTGTGCTGACGCCGTGGGTTTTTGCATCTCTCAGATACGTATTTTTTGCCTGAGCCTGCGGCAATTACTGCAAAAGATACATCTTAAATACAACATGAATTTCTTGCGCTTTTACTGCTTCGATATATTACTGACTGATCGTTTTTGAATAGGAGGGACCGCTTCATGGGAAGAGATCTTGATACATTCATTATACAGAATTATAAAAAAGCGATGGAGTATCACGAGATACAGACATTTTATCAGCCGGTTATCCGCACGTCCTCGGGGCAGCTTTGCAGCTTTGAGGCGCTTGCGCGTTGGATCGATCCGAAGATCGGCACGATCTACCCGAATGAGTTTATCCCCGTTCTTGAACGCGAAGGGCTTATCCATCTGTTCGACCTCACGATCATCAGGCAGGTCTGCGCCCGTCTTCGCGCCTCGCTTGCGAACGGAGAGCCGCCTATTCCTGTCTCAGTCAACCTGTCACGGCTCGATTTTACGCTCTGCGACATCTTTACCGCCGCAGACGATATAGTCAGCGACTATCAGATCCCTCATGACTTCATTTATTTTGAGATCACAGAAAGCGTCATAGCAGAGGAAAAGGAGCTGATGAAGGGGATCGTGGAGCAGTTCCGCTGTGCAGGGTATCAGATATGGATGGACGATTTCGGAAGCGCCTATTCGTCGCTGAACGTCCTGAAGGAGTTCTCCTTTGACGAGCTCAAGCTGGACATGAGCTTCCTGCGCCCGTTCAACCTGCGCTCCAGGCGCATCGTGACCGCAATGATCAGAATGGCGAAGGATATCAATATCCACACGCTGGCGGAGGGCGTTGAAACGGAGGAGCAGTTTGTTTTTTTAAGGGATATCGGCTGTGAAAAGGTTCAGGGCTATTATTTCGGCAAGCCTATGCCCTTTGAAGACGCCGTTGCCGGCCTCGGCAAAAAGGAGATAGAGATCGAGGCTCCGCAGGACAGAACGTATTACGACGACATCGGAACGATAAATTTTCTAAGCGCCGTTCCGTTCATGACGCGCGAGGAGAAGGATTCTCTCTATTCGGCAAGGCAGCTCAACAGTATTCCCCTGATGCTCGCGGAGTTCTCCGCCGACTTCTTCAAGGTGCTTTTCTACAACACGGAATTTGAAAAGATGACCAACAATTCCGGTATGTTCAACAGCGTGTTCACGCAGGAAACGCTCTGTAAGCCGCAGCCTTACCGCAAGATTTCAAAAAACATCATTAACCTCATGGACGCTGTCAGAGCCGCCGGAGAAGTCAAAAAGCTCTTTGCGATACACGACAAGTATTTTGAGATCACGGCGCGCTGTATGACGCAGACGAAGGAAAAATACTGCGTGCTGGTGCGCGTCACAAATCTCACGAACGAGAAGAAATCGGACAAGACGGGATTCCTCGACGATTCTGTCCGTCAGATCTACGCTCTGTATGACCGCGTCACCGTTATGAATTATGCCGAGGACAGTATCACTCCTTTGTATACAGACAAATCGGCAAACATGATCTCCGGCAGGCAGGGCATCAAGCAGCTTGTGGAGGAATACGCGGAGAAATTTATTTTCCCTGAGGACAAAGACAGATTTGCCCATGTTTTCGATCCGAAAACGGCGGTAAAACGCCTTACGGAAAGCGCGAGCATCAGCTTTTCCGAAGTGTTCCGAACGGGCGTCGGTCACGGAAATTACGCCTGGTTCGAGTACACTCTGCTTCATGTCAGCAACGACGACTATTTCCTGCTTGTCCGAAATATCCACGACATCGCAAAGGATTTTATAAAGAATAACGCGCAGCGGCTCACAAGCTCAGGTCCGTATTCACCGGAGCAGCTCTGGAGCAACCTGACGCGCTCCTCGATAATCCGCGTTTTTTGGAAGGATCAGGACCGAAGATTCCTCGGCGCGTCGAAGGGCTTTCTGGACTTTTACGGTTTCTCGTCCGCGAACGAGATCATCGGCAGGAACGACGAGGAGCTGGGCTGGCACGTACATCCCGACCTCTACATGAACGACGAATACAAGGTCATAAACGAGGGCGTGACGATACAGAATATCCCCGGAAAATGTATCAGCCACGGTGAAAACATAGATATCCTCGCAAGCAAAACTCCTTTGTACGACGAGAACGGAAAGATCACGGGGCTGCTCGGCTGCTTCATTGACAAGGAGTCGCTCAGCGCAAACGATCAGGCAGGGCGCGACTACTCCCGCAGAGAGCTTCTCACAGGTCTGCTCAACTCACGCGGCATCTCGGAGCAGTCAGAGGCATTTTACGACGAATACTATCTGCGCGGCACAGACTTCGTGCGCTTTCACATCGGCATCAACGACTTCAGCACGATCAACGAACAGTACGGCTTCGATTTCGGAGACAAGGTGCTTTACACCTTCGGCAGCGCGCTCAGCCGGGACTTCGGTCTTAACAGCGCGATCGGACGGTATGCAGGGCGCAAGTTCATTATACTCCAGCAGGTCGGGAGCAGAGAGGAAGCGCGTGAGCTCTGCAAAAGGATAAAATCAATCGCCGACTCTATCCGCCACGTTGACGGGAAGCCGATCACGCTCTACCTTTCCGTCGGGTATGCGCTCTTTTCGGAATCTCTCGATCTGAACGAGCAGGCAAAGAGCGCCGAGATGCGGCTTCACGCCGATCACGATAAAAACATTTCGGCGGAAAACAGGATCGAACACGCCTCCGAGCTTTTCTCTCTGTTTGACGATCTCCCTGTCATATACTCCGTGTATCACGTTACTCACGCAGAGCACAGCGGACAATACGACGCCGTTTTCTTCTACGTCAACCGCAAATACGAGGATTTCGCCCGTCTTCCGGCGAAGGCGCTGGTTGGTCATACGGTCAGGGATATCTTCCCATTCTTCGGGGAAGACTGGTACTTTGACGTCAAAAGCGCCGCGCTAGACGGCAAGATCGTAGAGGGTGAATTCGACGGCCCGTTGAAGGAACAGCGTTTTCGCTTCACAGCGCGACAGATACTCTACCCCGGCTACTGCGCGATCACCTGCACGGAGCTGCCTGTGATAAAGAGGCGCAGATACCTTCTGATAGCAGACGACGCCGAAAGCAACCGCAGGATACTCGGCAGCCTGCTTTGCGACGAGTATGAGATCTATTATGCCTGCGACGGCGTCGAGACGATGGAGCTGCTTCAAAAGCACAAGGACGAGATCGCGCTGGTTATTCTCGACCTGTATATGCCGAATATGTCCGGGCAGGAGGTCCTTGCCCGTATGAAGCACGACGACGACCTGATGTTTATTCCGACGATCGTTCTGACCGACGATCAGGACGCGGAGCTTGACTGCCTGAAAATGGGCGCGATGGACTTTATCCCGAAGCCTTATCCCGATATCAAGATCGTCAAAGCGAGTATTGCAAAATGTATCGAAATGTCGGAAAACCGTGAGCTGATACGAAACACATATTACGATAAGCTGACAGGTCTTCTCAACGCCGATCACTTTATGCAGTATGTCACTCAGTACGATCATCACGAAAAAGGGACAGCCTTTGACGCCTATTTCTGCGATGTAAACCGGTTCTCCGAAATGACAAAACTGCACGGACAGGATTTCTCCGACCGCGTACTTCACTGCGTCGGCGCAGGGATCAATGATACGGAAAACGGGCGGCATCGGCTGCAGAAAAGAGGGAGACACATTTCTCTTTTACTGTCCTCATCAGAACGACCACGAGAGGCTGCTCAGGGAGCTTCTGGACAGCGTTTCTTCCGACGGGGAGACGGCAGGCAAATTCAGCCTGAGACTCGGAGTTTACTTAAATGCTCAGCAGGAGCCGGATATCGACGAGCGCTTTGACCGCGCGAAAGCCGCCGCAGACAGTGTGAGGGACGATCCGCAGAAGCTGTGCGGCTTCTGGGAAGAGACGTAGCGGCAACGCCGAAGACGCGCCGCCTGCATTCGCAAGCGTTCCCCGGAAGACCTCGCGCAAATAAAAACACACAAAAGCCCCGGCTTGCCGCATCTGTTTGCAGCGAGCCGGGGCAGCGCCGTTTGGAGGGCGCGACACTTCGTTTTGCCGCTCGTCAGCTCCGAAAAAGAAGCGCTCCCCATCCCGGAGAGCGCTGAACAGTTATCATTTGATCATTGAGGGATCGACGGCGAGGAAGACGGCTTCTATGATCTTGTACATCGCAAATGAGAATGTAATCCCGATCAGAATACCGCACACAACGTCGGTCAGGTAGTGCGCCTGAAGATAGAAGCGCGAGAAGGAGATGCCGATCGCCAGGATCAGCACTATGATCGTCAGCCAAAGCTCGCAGTGAAGCATTATAAGCGTCAGCATCGCGAACGACGTCGCGGAGTGGCTCGACGGAAACGAGAAATACTTCGGTATCCTCTTTAAAACGAGATTTTCCTCGTCGATCTTGTGGCACGGTCTGACTCTGCCGACGATACGCTTTATGATTACCTCCGAATTCACAAACGCAAAAAGCACGCTGATGAGTACCGAAAGTGCGACGTAAAGCGAGCGCGTGGTAAAGATAACGAACGCCCAGACCACGATCCATATCTTGCCCTGGTCGCCCAGAAATGTCAGAAATCTCATAAGGCTGTTCAAATACGGGCGGTGCAGCACCGCGACCTTTTCGATCAGCCTGTCGTCGGCTGCCTTGATCTTTTCCAGCATATTATCACCGTTATTCGTTACAATTCCCTTGCTCCGGCCCTTGCTGAACCGGCGTCGAAAAAAGTGCTTCAACGGTCTAATTATATCACAACTGCGGAAATAAAACAAGGGCAATACCGCACAAAGGAAGCGCCAACAAATGCGCTGCCGGATTTTTCGTCAGATTGTACTAAACAACCGTCAAATTCCCGTGATATTTCAAGGGAGTTGAATCCATATCACGCACGCAGCTGAGGAGAGGCGCGCTGTTCAGTCGATTGTACCGAAGCGCCCGGAGATCAGGGCGCATCAAGGCACGGCGACGCCTCCTTATTTTCGTCAGTCTGCACAATTTACAAGGTGAACAATGTGCGAAATGCCGGGTATACTCTCGCCCTGCTGCACTATCGTAGGACTCATAAGCGCGCCCGTCGCGGCGAAAAGGACGTTTGAAAGCTCGCGCTTCCTCATTTTTTTCAGTATATACGAGCAGAGGACGGAGGCGCTGCAGCCGCAGCCCGAGCCGCCGGCGTGAACGTCCTGCGCCTCAAGGTCGAAGATCATCAGTCCGCAGTCGTTGTGGCGCGGCCGCAGATCGACGCCTTCCTTTTCCGTAAGCTCGTAAAGAAGCTGTGAGCCGACCTTTCCAAGATCTCCCGTGACGATCAGATCGTAGTCCTCCGGCTTCGTGCCGGTATCCTCGAGATATCGGTAGATGGTGTCGGCTGCAGCGCCTGCCATCGCGGCGCCCATGTTGTTCGCGTCGGTGACGCCCATATCGACGATCCTGCCGCAGCAGACGTGTGCAACGCCGATCTGCCGGGCGATGTGAGCGCCGATCTTCGACAGACTCTCGTTCTCGGCAAGAAACGCGCCGTTTTCGTAAGCCGCGACGAGAACGCAGCCCGAGCCTGTCACGGTCCACTGAGCCGTCGGAGTGCGCTGTCCGCCGTATTGCAGAGGGTACCGGAACTGTCGCTCCGCCGAGCAGAAGTGAGACGACGTAACCGCCGCCGCGATATCGGCAGCGCCGCTCTCCGTAACGACGGACGCAAGCGCGAGAGTCTGCGCCATCGTCGAACACGCGCCGTACTGACCGATAAAAGGAATACCAAGCTCGCGCAGACCGTAGCTCGACGAGATGCACTGATTGAGCAGATCGCCGGCGAAAACGCAGTTTACGGCGCTGCTCTCAATGTGGGCGCTCTCCAGCGCAAGACCGACCGCCTTCCTCTGCAAAGCCGCCTCCGCCTTCTCCCACGTCTCGCCGCCCATCGTCGTATCAGTGAAAATTTTATCGAACCACGACGCAAGCGGCCCCTCGCCCTCTTTTTTGCCGACAGCCGAGCCGAATCCCACGACGCGCGGCATTCCCGTAAGCTCCAGCGTCCTTTCTCCCATTCGTTTTATCATAAAAACCAGCCTTTCTGTTTTTCCGTTATTATTTAACAGCTTCGCCGGTAAATGCAAGGAAAAAGGTGGAAGGAATACTTTCACCGCTGCCGGGTACAATAATTCCACCATCAGTCACTATTCGGCATCCTCCGCTTAAAAACAAAAATCAAATATTTTCATTACGATTTTTTCCTCTCAGCGGTATCCGAAGGGTGCTAAGGGGCTGCCGAACAGTTACCGTCATAAAAAAAACCGCCCAAACGGCGGAGGAAAGGGTGTTAGCTTTGGCACAAAAGATCATCAACAGCGATACGATTAAGCTGCTGCGCGAGTGCAGCGCCGGAATACAGATGGGCATAGAGTCGATCAAAGAGGTGCTGCCGGACGTCAAAAGCGACGAGCTGCGCGGTATCCTGGAGGACTGCAAGCGCAAGCACGAGGAGCTTTGGCAGGATACGACCGATATTCTGAACGACTACGGAGACAGCGGCAAGGAGCCTCCGGCGGTCGCTTCCGGTATGTCGTGGCTCAAAACGACGTTCAGGCTGACTGTCGATCCGTCTGATTCAACCGTCGCCGACCTCATGACGGACGGCTGCGATATGGGCGTGAAGTCGATCAGGCGCTATCTGAATCAGTACGCAGCCGCCGAGGACAAGGTGAAGCAGCTTGCCGAGAGACTCATCGTGATCGAGGAATCCGCAGCCGATGAGATCAAGAAGTTCCTGTAACAAAAAGATTTCTTTTTCACACCGAGTTTTCAACAAGCCAACGTGTCATTGTTGAAAACTCGGTGGAAACTGTTAATAAGTCTGTGAAATTATTATAATTGTTACAGAAAGATTACATATTATGTGGCATTATCGACTCTTTATTACAAAAGAATTACACAAATTTTGCGTGTTGAAAACTTTCCCTATGTGGAAAACATCAGCTTTTGAGTTGTTTGTTCGCTTCGATATACTCATCATAGCTCGATGTGATATCCTTGATGCCCTCTTTTTCTATGACGATAATGCGGTTTGCAACCGTCTGGATAAACTCGTGGTCATGCGAAGCGAAGAGCACGATCCCCTTGAACGCGCAGAGACCGTTGTTGACGGCGGTGATCGACTCGAGGTCGAGGTGGTTCGTCGGCTGATCGAGAACGAGGACATTTGAGCCGAAGAGCATCATGCGCGAGAGCATACAGCGGACGCGCTCGCCGCCGGAAAGAACATTGACAGGCTTGAAAACGTCCTCGCCGGAAAAGAGCATCTTTCCGAGGAAGCCGCGCAGATACGTCTCCGTGCGGTCGTTTGAGTTGTTGTACTGAGAGAGCCAGTCGAGAAGCGTCATGTCGCAGCCGTCGAAGAACTCGCTGTTATCCTTCGGAAAGTACGACTGAGTCGTCGTGCCGCCCCACTTGAACGTGCCCTCGTCCGGCTCGGAGCGCTCCATGAGGATCTCGAAAAGCGCCGTTACAGCGTTCTCGTTCTCGCAGAGGAACGCGACCTTGTCGCCCTTCTCGAGGCGGAACGTCACGTTATTGAGCAGCTTTTCGCCGTCGATCGTCTTGGAAATTCCCTCCACCTCGAGGATCTCCTTGCCCGGCTCTCTGTCCATGTTGAAGCCCACCCACGGATAGCGGCGCGAGGAAGCCGGAAGCTCCTCGACGGTCAGCTTGTCGAGCAGCTTCTTTCTCGAAGTAGCCTGCTTCGACTTCGACTTGTTCGCGGAGAAGCGCGCAATAAAGCTCTGCAGCTCCTTGATCTTCTCCTCGTTCTTCTTGTTCTGCTGCTTGATCATCTGCTGGATAAGCTGCGACGACTCGTACCAGAATTCGTAGTTGCCGACGTACATCTTGACCTTGCCGTAGTCGATATCAACGATGTGCGTGCAGACGGTGTTGAGGAAATGACGGTCATGCGACACGACAATGACGGTTCCCTCGTAATCGAGGAGAAAATCCTCCAGCCACGATACGGCTTCAACGTCGAGGTTGTTCGTCGGCTCGTCGAGAAGAATGATGTCGGGGTTTCCGAAAAGCGCCTGAGCGAGAAGCACCTTGACCTTCTCGTTACCGGTGAGGTAGCTCATCTGCGTGTAGAGAACGCTGTCGTCGAGGCCAAGCCCCTGAATGAGCTTCGAGGCGTCGCTCTCCGCCTCCCAGCCGCCAAGCTCCGCAAATTCCGCTTCAAGCTCGCAGACGCGGATACCCTCCTCGTCCGTCATTTCGCCCTTCGCGTAAAGCTCGTCCTTTTCCTTCATGATGTCGTAGAGCTTCTTATTGCCGATGATCACGGTATCGAGTACCGTAAAGTCGTCGTAGGCGAAGTGATCCTGCTTCAAAACGGACATTCTCGTATCCTTTTTGATAACGACCTCGCCCGTCGTTGAGTCAAGCTCGCCGGAGAGGATCTTCAGAAATGTAGATTTGCCTGCGCCGTTCGCGCCGATAACGCCGTAGCAGTTTCCCTCGGTGAATTTGAGGTCAACGTCCTTGTAAAGAGGCGTACCGCTGAAATTCAGGCTTACGTTTGATACGGTTATCATATTATCTTTCCCTTCTTAGCTTATAGATCGTCACGCAAAAAACGTCTCCGCTCTTTGCTGTCCGCACTAGGTTTCTATTATATCAACTTCCCGCAAAAAAAGCAACCCTCCGCATTCGCGAAGAGCTGCTTTGCATTGTCATTATTTTTTGAAGCGTCCGAACAAACCGCCGCTGCCCTTCTGGCGTTCCTTCGTGACGTTGATCTCGAACATCGCCATAAGGTCGGGGTTGCCGGTGCCGGAAGCCGCCTTGTGGAGCTTCTTCTGCTGATCCTGATAGAGATGCGGCTGAATGAAGCTGTGGTATGTATCCTGACACTCGACGGAGAGCAGCGTGTTTCTGCCTGCGCCGGAGGCGTTCAGAATGAGCTTCCAGAGCGTGTTGAGGAAGTCCTCAACGACTGCCGACTCATCATGCTCAAAGACGTAGACGTATTTAAGTCCCATAAGCACGTAAAGAGACGCGATCCAGTGGTCGTCGCCCTCGCAGATGCTCTTGAGGTAGAAGAGCGAATGCGACTCGTCATGCTTCTGAGCGTACATTCTCGCAAGCGCAAGGATCGTGATCCTCTCATGATCGATCGTGGCATGACCGTCCATGATCTTTCTGCGGTTGTTGTTGAGATAGCGGTTGATCCTCTTTGTGCAGTAAAGCAGGTTCTCCGCCGTAGCCGGAACGTAGCCCGTGCCGGCGCTGACAAGCTGACCGATGCGCTCGATGAAGTAATCGACCGTCTCCTCGGTGCCGCCGTTGTCGATAAGGTAGCACATCTCAACGATGTCGCTCTGCGGCTCGGTGAGCTTTAGCGGCAGCGCCCAGCCGTAATCTATGATGCCTCTGTAAAGAAGGGCGATATATTCCTCCTTTACCTCGGGAACACGTGTGATATCTTCAAATACGATCGTAAAGTACTCGGCGAACTGAGACATGATCTCGTCGCAGTACGGCTTTTCGATGATCTTGCTCTCCGTGTCGAGAATACCGATCCAGCAGTTCTCGATCATCTGATCGGCGAACGCCGAATAAACGCTCGTCCAGACGTATACGTAAGCCATCGGGAGCTTCCTTACGAAGCCCTCGCTCTCTGCCGCTGCGATGAGCATATCGAAGGCGTTCATATCCTGCATGATATACTCGAGCAGGTAATTCGACTTGTCGCTGTCCGGCGCGTAGAGCGCGAGGAAAAGACCGTACATTCTGATCGTTCCGATGATCTCGGAAAGGAGCTGCATTCTGTTCTCCTCGTCGTTCATGTCGATAATATCCTGAATGTGCTCGTATGCCTTCTGCGGATCTGTCTCCATCTGCGGCGCAACGATCGCCTCGATAACCTCCCACGTCGATTTATATCCGACGTTGGCTCTGATCCTTGCGACCTCAATTATATACAGTGAATCTGCATACCCTTCAAGTGTGGGATCGCCGAGATACATCTCCGGGAAGAGATATTCCTCTCCGTTGGTGTTCTGAATGACGAAAATATACTGCTCGATCCAGACTGTTTCTATGTACTCTCTGTCTGCAATGAGACCGTGGCGCAGCACCTTCATGAAGAGCGGGAAGAAATCGGGATAAGCCGCGATGTCGCACTCCGTCTCAAGGCCGAAGATAGCCTTGCCCATGCTGACGATCGTGTCGTCATACTGCTCGAAGCGATCCATCTGCTCGCCGATAGCGACGACAAGCTCGGCCGCCGTTTCGGGTGAACAGTAGTCCGTAAGCTCGACAACGCGCTTGCAGATATCCATGACATTGTCGGGCGGAGCCTCCTTGCGAAGCTGCTTCGTCGACATTCTCGTGCAAAGCTCGAAGTCCTGAGCCGCGAGAGCGTTGCCGTAACACTTGTCGATAATAGCCGTGATATCTTCACGCTGCTGGCGAAGCATCGGAATATCCTCCGCGTCGAGAAGCAGGCTGATCATCGAATAAGAAGGCTTCGTCTCGGGATCGTTCTTCATCTGCTCGAGATACTTCGTAAACTGGTCGCGGTATTCGTCCACATCGCGGTCGTCCAGCTTCTCGGCGATCATCGCGACCGTCTTTTCCTTAGCTGTGCCGACGTCTACGGAGTGCATGAGAAGCGTTATCATGTTCTCGTAGCAGACCTTCAGCTTTTTCGTGTCCGGATTTTTGAGGAGCGTCATAATAACACTCTCCAGCTTGTCGGAGCACGGCTCCCCGCTCTCTCTGATCGAGAAAATGAGCATCGCTACGCCCTTGTAGATCGCGGGGAACATCGGGATCGACGTACCGATCGAAAGAAGGAATGCGGCAAGCGCGCCCTGCTCGTCGATCGTCTCACCCTCGGTAAATTTATACAGCTCCGTAAGCGCGTCCATGATCGCAGGGAGCTTTGCTATCTTGTCTACGTTCTTGCCGAACGCGATCGTCATGAAGTTGTGGAACTTCTCGATCGCCTCGGCGTCGTCCTTTATCTGCCAGAGGTAACGCCCGAAAGAGCCTGCCTGAGCGTCGGTATTGATGATGCCGTGCTGCAGGTCAAAGAGCGATATCTCGCCCTCCGTAAGCCCGTCCGTGTATTTTCCGGAAAGGATACGGAACTTGTAGTCGTTAAGAAGCTCGTTCTTCGGGTTATCGTTCCAGTACGAAACGGCGCTGAAGAAACGTGTGATACAGTCGGGAAGCAGCGCGAGAAGTGCCGCGATCAGCTTTTCGCCATCGGGGCTGCCGCCGTGCTCGTTCCACGAATCCTCCGTGATGTTCGGAGTCATGAGGGCTACCCAGCCCTTTGAAGAAACGCGGATACAGATCGCCGAAACGATCCGCGCGAACGTCTCCTCGTCTATGAAGCACTGCTCGAATATCGTATCGTCAAATTTGGGCAGCTCCTTATCCGGCATTTTCAGCGAGTCCTCAACAGTTACGGGATTGCCGCTGTTGAGACCGCCGTCTGTACGCTCGGCGACCTTCTGATAATTGTCGAAGCACGAAAGCGTGCAGAGGCTTTCGGGGTGAGCGAGCAGATACCGTCTGTCCTGCCCCTTGTCGTCGTCCGCGATCATGTATGTGTGTGTGAACGATACAGTGCCGCGGTTATCGCAGAGATCCGTAACGCGGAAGGTCCTCATCGCCATGAGAACTCCCCTGTATTCAAACATTCGCAGAACGCCTCTGTTCTCTGCGGCGCCGCTCTTTACCGCCGCGTCGGGAAACGCAGCGTGCTCGGAGATAACCTTGTTTAACTCCTGCTGGCGTGCCGAAGAAAGGCTCCCGATCACTTCGGAAACAGCCGCCGTTTTAAGCCCGGCAGCATTCGCGTGATCGTAAACGCCCTTTGCACAGCGAAGGATCAAATGCTGTCCTATCATTTCTTAGCTCCACCACCTGTTTTGAACAGTCGTGTAAATACGTTGTCTTTCTTGACCTTGAGGACATACTCCGGACGCTCCTGACTGATCGCGCCTTCCTTCTCGTTGAAGGTCATAGCGCAGTTCTTGAGCCAGATATCGTAGTTCGCGTCGGGCTGGACGTTGTATGTCTCGTCGTCCATCGGCGGGATCATATCGAACTTCATGAGGAACGTCAGGATCGGAAGCTCGAGGAATCTCGGCTGAACGTCGTCCGCAGGTACGGGGGAGGCTACGATCTCGCGGGCGTAATCGAGCTTCTGCTGATCCGTCGCGAGCTTGTTGTACTCCTCATACTGCTTGATAGTAACGATCCTCTTGATCGTTCTTGTGCCTGCGCCGTCGTCCGTCGGAACGTCGAGGTCAAGGATCTTGACGTTGGAGCCTACGGAGGACACCGGAATGTGAGCCGCGTTCGTAAAGAACTGGTCGATCGTGCTCATCCAGTTGCCGCCCTGGTCGAGCTTCTGGAGCACGCTCTTCGTGTTGACCATCAGCGGATTATATACGTCCTTCGCCCAGTTCCTGCCCTGGATACCGGAGAAGTACTTGACATTGTAATTGTGCGCCACAACGGGGCTGTTCGGGTTGATGCCGAGCTTGTCGCCGTATGTGATCAGCTCGTCGCTCTTCGTCATAAGGCAGACCGTCGGCTTCTTGACTGCCGCGTTCTCGGCGAGGATATTAAAGATCTTCTGCACCGTCTGGGACATTGCGACCTGAGCCGTCATATCCTTCGAGGTTCCTGTGATCTCCGGGAGCTGCTTTCTTACGAAGCTCAGAGCGAACGGATCGTTGAGCACCATAAGTCCGTCTACTCTCTGGCAGATCTGAACCGTTCTCTGGTACGCCTCGCTGCTCGTCTGCTCACCGGTCTGTGTGAAAAGCTCGCCGACGGCGTCGCGGAAGCAGAGAATACACGTTGTCGTGTTGGCGTCGCCTACCTTGCCGTTTTCAACGGGGCGGTAGCTGACTTTAAGGCAGTGCGGCGGCGGAATGACCTGTGTTGTGGACGGGAACTCGCCCGTCTCCGCGAACTTAGCCGCAGTCTGATATATAACGTCCGTTTCGTTGGAATCGAGGTGAGAATCCACCCAGTTTACAAGGATCTTGCCCTTGTGAACGTTCGTATCGTAGTTGCCGTGGATATACTCAAACGCCTGCATTGTAAGGAAAACCGTCTTGCCTGCCGTTGAGTTGCCTATCATAGCAACAGTGAACGTCGGGATCGTGCCGGCCTCGGCAAGAAGACGCTTCTTGCAGTAGGGGCAGTATTTCCTTGTGAGTCTGCCGTCATACAGCTTGCTGCCGATCTTCAGGCCTCTTACCTCGTAGCCCATTACGAGAGCGCCCTTCTCGACGCAGTCCTCGTTGCCTACGTAGCGGGGGAGCTTCAGACCTCTTGCGTTGATGACCTTAACAGCCTCCGCGTGCTTCTGAAGCTCGTTGCCCGTAACGAACTGAGCCTCGGACGAGGAGTCGGAGCCGGAGCTGAACATATCGTTTCCTCCGCCCATACCGGTCATAGCGTTTCCGAAGAAGCTGTCGTCAAGGTCAAGATCCTCGCCGACGTTGTAATCGTCCGCGTCACGCTCGGTATAACCGAACTCAAGGTCGTTTGCGTTGAGTCTGAACACTGCCGCATAGGAGGGCACGTTCTGCAGGCAGTAAACGCATTTTATCTTGTAGTAACTCATGTGATAAAATCATCCTTTCGTAAAAGACGTTCGTAAGAAGCCTCATTGGCTCTGACAACATACATAATCTATCTCAGACGGCTGCGGATCGCTCCGTTCCGCCCTGAATTAACGAGATCACCTCACAGCGCCGCCGCATTTTTTCACCTTGACGGGGAGAAACACAAGCGGCCGCACCGTGAAGCTGCGTCGGCATATTGCATGAAAGATAAGCTGCCGTTCGCCGCTCCGGGGTACATTTAACAGACCGCTCCGTCTGCACTTCGTAAAAAATCCCGAAATTCACTAATTATTGTAGCATATTTATATTGAAAATTCAATATTCCTCTCGAATAAAGTTTTCGTCTTCCTTACAAATTGTTTGCCTTTTTTTAGTGCAAATTGATCATATATCAAAAAAACATTAACTATTTTGGTACACAAATAGTTAATTCATTCAAAAAAGCGTTCAAAGCGTGCCTCGCAGCTCTGCCGCGCCAAGGACGCTGCCGCCGCATTTTTCATACAAAAATGTACAAAAATAAGCGCCCCGCCGTTGAGCGGAACGCTTTGACCGTTATTATTCTTCTTCGCCGGGATCCTCTTCCGAGTAATCCTCCGTGATGTCCCCGGCGTCGTTGCCGCCGTCCTCCGGGAGCGCTTCGTCCTCTTCGCCCTCCGTGCTTTCGCCGGCCTCGTCGCCGCTTTCGTCGCTGTCCTTGGGCTTCTCGGCAGGAGCGGGTGCTGTCGTTCCGTCCTCCGCCTGCTTGTCCGTAAAGACGCGCTTGAAGACGTAGCCGCTCGGCATCTCCTCGTAGTTGTAGCTCGTGCCGCCGCCGTTGGAGTAGAAGGACGCCGGCAGATCCTCCGTCTTGACGATCTTGCCGCCCTTGTAGTAGTTTCTCTCGGCAGCCGCGCCGAAGCCGTTTCCGGACGCGCCGGTGTACCACGACGTTGTGCATATCTCGTCATACTCCGTCGGGCGGTAGCCGTAAATAAACGCATTGAGCGCCGCGCCGTCCATATAGCAGATGAGGTAGATCTCATGCTGCGTGTCGTTGCGGAACTTCATGTCGATGTTGCCGTAGTCGATCGCGGAGTCGATACCGATCGGAACGTATACGGAAGGCCATGTGTGAGGCTCGCGCTCAACGACCGTCATGTCGGCTCTGATCGCCGCGTTGTAGATCGTCGTCGCCGCCTGGCAGATACCGCCGCCGATACCGTCCGCGGAGCGCCCGTTGACGATAACGCCGGCCGCGTAGTAGCCGTTCTCGGCAAGGTTGGAGTTTCCGGTGTGCTCGTTGAAGGAGAACACCTCGCCGGGGCGGACGATAGTTCCGTTCATCGTCTCCATCGCGGTCATCATGTTCATGTTGCCTGCCCACGTATTGCCGGAGTATGTCACGTACTGCGAGATCAGCACGAGGTTCTTTTTGAGGTCTGTAAGCGTGATGGTCGGCTCGACGTTCGTCATTTCGCCGATCAGATCCGCCGTATACTGCTCGTTGTTGATGAGCGTCGAAAGCTGCGTCGTGAGGTCGTCCTCGTCAAGCTGCTCGCCCATAACGCCGTCGGCAAAGGTGAACATATCCGCCGTGTTCTCTCGCTCGGGATCAATGCTCAGAACGTGAGCGTCCTGCATCGGAACATTTACCTTTTCCGCAACAGCCTTGCTCGCCGCCCTGACGGAATCCTCTCCGAACGTCATTGTGATCGGATAATCCTTCTTCTCGGAGCTTTTGAGCTTCGTTCTGTTGTCGCTCGTAAGAATACCGCGAAGATACTCGCTGTATTCGTAAGCCTCATTGAGCGCCTCGATCGTATTGAAGCCAAAATCGAAGTCGTCCTCGGTGAGGTAGACGATCTTGTCGTTGCATTTTAACGTGTAGCTCATCGAGGGTATCATCTCGGATTCCTCGATCATGAGCATATCGCGCGCAGCCTTCATCGTCTGTCCGCCGAGATCAACGCCTGCGACCGATATGCCCTCCAGAAAGATACCCTGCGGCGCCGCAAGCTCCTTTTCGCTTTGCTTCGTGGCGATGAACGCCTCGTGGGTATCATTTTCAAAAAGCCCCATGCTCGCAGAAGACACGATAACTCCTATGACGAGTATCGCCGCCGCTGCCATCAAAGGCAAGCCAACGCCGAAGCGCCTGCGCCTGACGGGAGACTGCTCTTCGGCCGCGTGGCGCGCGCCTGAGCCGGCACGTTCCGAAACTTCTGTTTCGGGAGCGTTCCCTTTCATTTCGTTATTCATACTTTTTCCTTCTTTTCTTCTCTCTTTTTCTGTCAAAAAACTTTAGGAGACACTGATTAAATCGAGTGCCAAAATTGCGCCGTCAGATTTCGCGGCAAATTGGACGAAAGAGCCGCCGGGTGCGGGTCTCCGGGGGAGACCTCTCAGCGTATTCAGACACATAATAATAATACTCTATCTGTCAGCCTTTGTAAAGCGATTTCGAGATTACAAATTTGTCATTTTTTGTCGAAAAAGAACCGATCCGAACCTCCCCGACAATAGTCTTCCCCGAAACAATACAAATCCTCGCGGAAGGCTCAGCCTTTTTTTCACACGGTCACGCTGCGTTCGGCGTTTTTTACAGTGAAACTCACCGCGCGGAGTAAAATAAAAGCTAAATCATAAAAAACAAAAATATGTGTTGAAATGTTTGCAAAAATTCAGTATAATCTAATGTGGAAGAATTTTCCGTTCCCGGCAGGCGGTCTGTTCCGCCCTGCAGAAGGTTTTGACTTGAAAAGAAAAGCAATGTAAAGGAGAGTTTCCGATTTGGCTATCATCACATTGGACAAGGTTTCCAAGTATTACACAAAAAGGCCGGCGCTCGGTGACACGACCTTTGTAGTTAATGAAGGCGATTTCTTCGGTATCGCAGGTCCGAAAAAGAGCGGCAAGAGTACGATCATCAACCTTGTTATGGATTTCGTAAGGCCGACGAGCGGCGCGATCACCGTTATGGGGCAGAGATCCACTCGGCTTTCCGTCGATCGCAAGCAGAGCATCGGCTTCATGCCCTCAAATCCGACGTACTGTGAGACGATGAAGGCGATCGACGTCGTAAAGACGGCGGCTAAGATCAAGGGCGTCACGGACAGCGAAGCGGTGATGTCGCTGTGCAAGCATTTCAACGTAGACAGGAACAAGCGCGTCGGCAGCCTGCCGCTTTCGTGCAGAAAGAAGATCGCGATCGTTATCGCGCTGATGGGCAGCCCGAAGCTGGTTATAATGGACAACGCCTTCGTCGCGCTCGACAAGGATACTAAAAACAAGCTCGCGCATTACCTGCTCGACCTCAACAAGGAGGGCGTTACCGTCGTGATAAGCGACCGCAATATCGACCTGCTCCAGCAGATCTGCTCGCGCATCGCCATCATGAGAAAAGGCTCGCTGCTTGAGATCTCCGAAAAGAAGGTGCTTCTCAAGAGCGACACAAGACGAGTAAGCGTCAAGACGAGCGAGGATCTCTCCGCGCTCTACACGCTCTTCCGCATAACGGAGGTCACGGAGGACAACGGCTACATCTCGTTCCTCTACAAAAAGGATATCAACGATCTTATCGGCGCGCTCGCGCATTATCGTCTCGACGACCTCCAGATCACGCTGCCGTCGCTCGGCGACGCTCTCGTAAGGTATTACGAGAAAAAGCTGGAGCAGGAAAACGGAGGTGAAAACTGATGAACGATTACTTTTCCATGCCGCTTCTCGGCTACAAGATCAAGGGCAGAACGAAGAATATCATCATCTGGTCAACGATCTCGCTGTGCCTTTTCATTCTTATCATAGTCATGTTTTCAAATATGCTCAGCGCAGGTCTGCCGGACTTCATCAGCGATATGCTCGCGTCCGTACCCGGCTCCGTTTCCGGCAGCTCAGGCCCCGTTGAAACGCCCGACTTCAAGGACTTCGGCGTAAACTTCGGCCTCTGTATGCAGCTAATGCTGATCGTCGGCTGCATCTACGCAAGCTACCTCGGCGCCTCGGCGCACACGAACGGCCGCGGAGACAGCGACGTCACGTTCGTCTTCTCCCTCCCCGTTTCAAGGATCTGCGCCGTTCTCACGAGCTACGCCGCTCAGCTTGCGACGCTCTTCTTCTACAACGTCGTGACGGCTCTCGTTTCCGTCGCGGTGCTTTACGCAAACAACAAGATGTCGTACCTCGGCAGAGTTTTCCTCGCCGTCGGCGCGTTCTTCCTGATCGAGATCATCTACCTTTCGATCTCCTTCCTGCTTGCGACGTTCATGAACAGCGGCTCGCAGGCTTCCTCGATCTCCGCCGTCGTCGTTACGGTGACGGTGCTGCTCGGCATTCTCGGCTCCACTGCAAAGGCGCTCTCCGTTCTGAAGCTCCTTTCGCCGTACACCTACGTCAGCATCTTCGGCATCATCACCGGAGAGAGCAGAATGTACGTCGTCGGGATCGCGGCAGGCATTCTGATAGTCGTTGTGAGCCTCGTTATCAGCTGCGCGCGCTACGACAGGATCGACCTTATTCTCGACTGATATCAAGCCCTTCGCTCGGCGGAGGGCTGTTTCAATAGTAATCATCAATATTTTTTGGAGGTACAAAGCAATGAACACTGCACGCAGAAATGCTCTGATAGTAAAGATCATACTTTTTATCACCTTCGGAATTCTCGGCAGCGCCTTTGCCTTCGGCGCACCGGCTATCCTCCACGCCCTTACTTCCGGCTACACGGAGGAGGTGAGCGCACTGATCACCGACTGCACCGCTCACGACGACGACGGCACAACGATGTACTCCGCCGTATACGAATTTGAATACGACGGCAAGACGTACACCGTAACGTCAAGCACCTCTACGAGCTGGGAGCCGAAGATCGGCGATACGGTGGAGCTAAAGATCAACCCCGACGATCCGAACAAAACGTACGAGCCGAAGGTCGGCAATATTATCGTGAGGATCTTCTGCATAGTCGGCTGCGTATTCATCGCGATCGGCGTGATCGCGCTCCTTATCCCGTTCCACAAGTGGGCGTGATACAGCTTAACAGATCACATTTTCACAAGCAGAGGTGGGCAGCGTGCGCGTAACGGGCATCGTTTCGGAATTCAACCCGTTCCACAACGGGCACAAATATCTTGTGGAGCGCGCAAGAGCGAACGGCGCGACTCATATCGTCACCGTCATGGGCGGCGATTTTCTCCAGCGCGGCAACTGCGCCGTACTCGGCAAATACCGCCGCGCGGAGGCAGCCGTCGCAGGCGGCGTCGATCTTGTGCTGGAGCTGCCTGCCGTGTTCGCCTGCGCGAGCGCCGAGAGGTTCGCAAGGGGCGCTGTATCCACTCTGCGCGCCTGCGGCTGCGTGGACGAGATCTGCTGCGGCTCGGAGAATATGCCGCCGATGCAAAGTATGCTGCGTGCGGCGGAGCTGCTAAAAAGCGCGGATCTTTCGGAATACCTGAAAAAGGGCTTCAGCTACCCGCGCGCCGTCTCTGCGGTGTTTGAGAAATCGGGCGACGAACAGGCGGCCGGGATACTCCGATACCCGAACGACGTTCTGGCATTTGAATATTTCAGGGAGGGCATGGACGATTTTGATTTCCTTCGTATCCGCCGCACCGCGCCTCACGACGGGGATATTTCGGAGGAAGACCGGGACGCAAACTGCGCATACCACGATTTCTCGGGCGCAGATGAAAAATATATCTCCGCCTCAGCAATACGAAAAATGATCGCAAGCGGAGGCGACTGGCGCGCCTACGTCCCCGAAACTACCGCGAGAATAATCGACAGCGCCGTCCGCGAGGGCTTATGCCCTGCCGGCTACGAAAACAACGAGCGCGGCGTCGTCTCCGTTCTTCGCCGCATGACTTCCGACGAGCTGCGCGCCCTGCCCGACGTTTCGGAGGGGCTTGAAAACAGGCTTTACCGCGCGGCTCACGAGAACGACACGCTCGGCTCCATCATCGCGGCGGTCAAGTGCAAGCGGTACACTCACGCGCGCATCTGCCGCATCATCGCGTGCGCCTACATCGGAATAACGGCAGTAGCGGCGCAGAGCGAGCCGGAATATATCCGCGTCCTCGCGTTCGGCAGGCGCGGCACCGAAATTCTGAAGCAGATGAAAAGCACGGCGAAGCTGCCCGTGCTTATGACGGCGCGCGATTTCGCAAGGCTCCCCCCTTCCGCGCGGAGAATGCTCGATACCGACCTTCGGGCAGCCGACCTCTTCGGACTCTGCACCCCTGCGGTGCAGCCTTGCGGAGAGGACTACTATCGGGGAGCGGTAAATCTCGACGCATAAACAAGGGAGCAGCCCAACAGATAACGCCCCGCGGGATCTGATCAGCGCTTTCCAAAAAACGATCCGGGAGGTATATATGGAACTTCACGAAAATGAACAGAAGCCGCAGAGAGCGCTTCTGATAAGCGTAGACTACGGGACATTTGACGCCGAGGCGTCTATGGAGGAGCTTTACGCCCTCGCAGAGAGCGCCGGAGCGGAGGTCGCCGGATCTATGATACAAAAGCTCGACAAGCCGGTCGCCGCGTCCTACGTCGGAACCGGCAGACTTGAGGAGATAGCGCAGCTGTGCGAGGGCGGCGGCATTGACCTGATAATCGCCGACGACGAGCTGTCGCCCGTTCAGATAAGGACGATCGAGGACGCGACGGACGTCCGCGTTATCGACCGCACGATGCTCATTCTCGATATCTTCGCCCTGCGCGCCAACTCCAAGGAGGGCAAGCTGCAGGTAGAGACGGCGCAGCTTCGCTATATGCTGCCAAGACTTACGGGCAAGGGCGTCCAGATGTCGCGCCTCGGCGGCGGCATCGGCACGAGAGGCCCCGGCGAGACGAAGCTCGAGACGGACCGCCGCCACATCAGGCGAAAGCTGGAGGCTCTCGAGGAAAAGCTCGACGAGATCGAGAAGCGCCGCGAGCAGCTTCGCAAAAGGCGCAAAAAGGACGGCGTTATCACGGCGGCTATCGTCGGCTACACGAATGCCGGCAAATCGACGCTGATGAACTATCTCACCGACGCCGGCGTTCTGGAGAAGGATCAGCTCTTCGCAACGCTCGATCCGACGTCGCGCGCATTGAAGCTGCCGAACGGCGTAACGGTCATGCTTATAGACACCGTAGGCTTCGTGCGCCGTCTGCCCCACCACCTTGTAAAGGCTTTCCGCTCGACGCTCGAGGAAGCCGTAGCCGCCGACATCATCATAAACGTCTGCGATGCGTCCAGCGAGGAGGCTCTCCTTCACCTCGACGTAACGAGAAAGCTGCTGGAGGATCTCGGCTGCGCCGACACACCGATCATCACCGTGTTCAACAAGAGCGACCTCGTTCACGGCTCCGGCGCAATAACGGGCATCTCGGACGGCGTCCGCATCAGCGCGAAGAAGGGAACGGGCATCGAAGCGCTGCTGACGGCGATCGAGGACAACCTCCCCGTGAGAATGCACCGCGTGAAGGCGCTCCTGCCGTTCCGGAGTGCCGGACTTACGGCGGAGATACGAAAAACAGGCACGCTCTTCTCGGAGGAGTACACCGCCGACGGCATTGAGATCGACGCTCTCGTTGACGACAGAATGTACTCCCGGCTTGAAGAATTCGACCGGGCAGGCAGCGCTCGGTAAGGGAGGGATCGCCGTGGATATTCGCGTCGGCGACGTGATTACACTGAAAAAGAACCACCCGTGCGGAGAGAAGCAGTTTCTCGTCACGAGAGCGGGTATGGATTTTAAGATCAAATGCCTGGGCTGCGGCAGAGAGGTCATGGTGCCGCGGTCAAAAATAGAAAAAAATATCAAGAAAATTCTTCACCAAGGAGAAGGCAATGTTTGAAAAGGTAGACGTTTTTGAAAAGCGGTACGAGGAGCTGAACGTCAGGCTCTACGATCCCGAGGTCGCTTCAAGCGCGGACGAGTACGCCGCGATAATGAAGGAGCTTTCGGAGATAACGCCGATCGTCGAAAAGTACGGCGAATACAAAAATGCCGCAAAGACGGCGGAGGACGCGAAGCAGATGCTGTCCTCCGAGACGGACGCCGAGATGCGCGAGCTTCTCAGCGAGGAATTAAAGGAATCCGAAAGCCTTGCGGCAAGCTGCGCCGAGGAGCTGAAAATACTCCTCCTGCCGAAGGATCCGAACGACGACAGGAACGTCATCGTCGAGATACGCGCCGGGGCAGGCGGCGAGGAAGCGGCTCTTTTCGTCGCGTCCCTGTTCAGAATGTACTCGATGTACGCCGAGAAACGCGGCTATAAGACGGAGCTTATAAACGCGAACGAAACGGAGCTTGGCGGCTTCCGCGAGATCTCCTTCATGGTGCAGGGCAGCGGCGCATATTCGCGTCTCAAATTTGAAAGCGGCGTTCACCGCGTTCAGCGCGTTCCCGACACCGAAAGCCAGGGGCGCATACACACCTCGACGGTAACCGTCGCTGTTCTGCCCGAAGCGGAGGAGGTCGAGCTTGATATCAACCCTGCCGACCTTAAAATCGACACGTTCCGCTCCAGCGGCGCCGGAGGTCAGCACATCAACAAAACGTCCTCCGCGATCCGCATCACTCACCTGCCTACGGGAATGGTCGTGGAGTGCCAGGACGAGCGAAGCCAGTTCAAGAACCGCGACAAGGCGATGAAGGTTCTGAAAAGCCGTTTGCTCAATGAAAAGCGCGAGGCGCAGTCGTCGGCGATAGCGGCAGAACGCAGGGCGCAGGTCGGCACAGGCGACAGAAACGAGCGCATCCGCACCTACAATTTTCCGCAGTCGAGAGTCACCGATCACCGCATCGGGCTTACGCTCTACAAGATCGACCAGATAATCAGCGGCGACCTCGACGAGATCATCGACGCGCTTATCACAGCCGACCGGGCGGCTAAGCTCGAAAGCGAACAGCCTGCACCCTAAGTTCACGATTCTTTTACAGAATTACAACACGGGGTAAATAAAGAAATGGTTAAATACAAGGGTGTGAAATGTGAGCTTTTCAAGCATTATTTCACATCAGACGACAAAACGCATCAGAAGCTGACGTCTTCGCAGGACATTGAAAAGACACGCAAGGAGCCTTTCAATGCGCCGGATACCACACCGGGCGATGAAAAAGATCACCCAAAGAATATAGAAACGGTCGGCGCGGCGCTTAAAGGCGGCGCGCTTGTCGGCATACCTACGGAGACGGTCTACGGTCTCGCCGCGAACGCGCTTGACGGCGCAGCCGTGAAGAACATCTTCGCCGCAAAGGGCAGACCGGCAGACAATCCGCTGATCGTCCACATCTCGGATATCTCGCAGATCGCCCGGTTTTCGCTCGTCAGGGAGATACCCGAAAGCGCGAAGAAGCTCATGGAGGCGTACTGGCCGGGCCCTCTCACGATCATCATGAAAAAGGGCGTCGTTCCCGACGAGGTGACGGCAGGACTTGACACCGTCGCGGTGCGCTTTCCGTCGCACCCCGTCACGAAACGGATCATAACGGCCGCCTCTGTTCCGCTCGCGGCGCCCAGCGCCAACACGTCGGGAAAGCCAAGCCCGACTACTGCTTACCACGTTTTCCACGATCTCAGCGGCAAAATACCGTACATCATCGACGGCGGCGCGTGCGAGGTCGGCGTCGAGTCAACCGTTATCACAGTGGCAGGCGATACGCCTACGCTGCTGCGTCCGGGCGGCATAACGCTGCCGCAGCTCGAAGCGGCGGTCGGTCACGTTGACGTCGCGGACGCCGTGCTGAACAAGCTCAGGGACGGCGAGACGGCGGCAAGCCCCGGAATGAAATACAAGCACTACGCGCCGAGCGCCCGTATCGTTCTGATACGCTCGGGCGACGAGGCATATATAAATTACGTAAACGAACGCGCCGCAAAGGGTACGGCGGCTCTCTGCTACGACGAGGACGCCCCGAGGCTTCGCGTCAAAACGTACACATACGGCGCGAAGAACGATTACGCCGCACAGTCGAACAGACTCTTCACCGTTCTCCGCGCGATAGACAGCGACGGCGTAAAGACTGTCTACGGCCGCTGCCCCGAAACGACAGGGCTTGCAATGGCCGTCTACAACAGGCTGATACGCGCCGCGGGATTCGAGGTGATCGAGCTTGCGTAAATTCTTCATCGTCGGGCTTACAGGACCGACGGGCGCCGGAAAAAGCACCGTATCGAAGGTGTTTGCGCGCTCCGGCTACGCCGTGATAAACGCCGACGAGATCGCAAAGAAGGTCATCGCGCCGGGCAGCGTCTGCGTCACGCAGCTTGTTCTGGCGTTCGGGCGGTACATCATGAACCCGAACGGCACGATAAACAGAAAGCGGCTCGCGGAGAAGGCGTTCGCCTCGCCGAGCGCAACACAGCTTCTCAACGACATCACGCACCCTCAGATCTTCCTCATGACTATGCGCCGCTGCCGCGAAGCGATCGACTCCGGCTCTCCGATGATACTCTTCGACGCCCCGGTGCTGTTTGAAAGCGGCTCCGAGGTCATGTGCGACGCGGTAGTTTCCGTCGTAGCGCCGAAGGAGCTGCGGATCGAACGGCTTACGGCGCGCGACTCCCTGCCGCGTGAGGCGATCGAGAAAAGAATGTCGGCTCAGCACCCCGATCAGTTTTACACAGACCGTTCCGACTACGTTATAAACGGCGGAGCAGACTTTTCGGAGGTCAAGTCGCAGACAGAGGAGATAATAAAGCTGCTCGCGGAGGAATACGCCGCGCGCTTACGGACTTTCAGCACCCCGAACACATAAAACCGACAAAAGGAAGGTGACGGCATGGCAGGCAAAGGCAATTCGACAGAAAGCAAAAAAAAGGCATCGTTCGCGGTCGCAGCAATACTTCTCGGCGTTGTGCTTATCGTTCCGATACTGCTCCTCGCCGTTTCGTCGATCTTTCACGGGCAATCGGCAAAGGAGTTCACAAAGAGCCTTTACCCGATAAAATACGAGTATTACGTCGAATCCAACGCGAAGAAATTTGGCGTTGACGTGTGCCTTGTGTACGGCGTCATACGCACGGAGAGCGGCTTCGATCCGAACGCCGTATCTCAGGCCGGCGCGATCGGGCTTATGCAGCTTATGCCCGACACGTTCACATGGCTGCAAAACTACCGGACGGACTTCATGCCCGAAAAGCTGCTCGATTCGAGCGAGCTTTACAAGCCGGACGTCAACATAGAGTACGGAACGTATCTGCTGCGATACCTGCTTGACAGGTACGACGGAGACGTCTCCCTGGCGATCATCGCGTACAACGCCGGCTACGGCAATGTTGACAACTGGCTCGCCGACGGCACTATCCCGAAAAGCGGCGTTACAAGCGAGCAGATACCGTTCACGGAGACGGCAAATTATCTGACGCGCGTAACGGAGGCGATGGAGAATTACCGTGAGCTGTACTACGACGAGCTTGTTCTCGGCTTTGAAAGCGGCGCATCATCAGATACCTCCCCGGAGGATTCCGATACGGACACCGCGGAGCCTTCTCAGGTCGAAGCGCCCGAAAGCAGTCTGCCGGAGGACGGCGCCGCATACGAATATGACGACGGCACGAGCGAATACTACAACGAAGAGGATTACCAGCCCTACGCCTACGAGGGCGACGGAACGGGCGCGGAATACAACGATTACTACGATTAATTTAGGATCCGCTGAATAAATCACGGCCTGCGAACCGGCCACTCTATTTACTCAGCGGCTTCTTGTTATAAACTACTATCAACAGGTGGTGTTTTCTTGGAAAGATTCAAAAGAGAAAAGATCGCGGACGGCGTTCACTTCAATGCTATCTACGACGACAGATTCAAAACAAGCCGCATTCTCGTCTCAATGATGACAGACATCAGCAGCGAACGGTGCGCGGCATATTCGGCTGTGGCAGGGCTTCTGGTTCACTCGTGCAAAGCGTTCCCGTCGTTCCTTTCGCTCAGCCGCGAGCTTGACAGGCTGTACGGAGCGACTCTTTCCGGCTCAAGCGGCAAGCGCGGCGACTCTCAGCTCATCAATATCTCCGCACACGGCATCAGCGACGCTTACAGCATCGGCGGAGAATCTGTGTATGAGGAGCTTGCGCAGCTGCTCTGCGGCGCGCTCTTCGAGCCTAACGCAGCGGACGGCGCGTTCTCCCGTGAGGATTTCCTCCAGGAGCAGCGCCAGCTCATAGACTCCATCGACGCGCAGTTCAACGACAAGCGGGCGTACGCTCGCAAGCGCTTTCTGGAGGTAATGTGCAAGGGCGACAAGTACGGCGTGAACCTTCTCGGCACTAAGGAGCAGGTAAACGCTCTGACTCCCTCCGCCGTTTACGAAGCGTACTGCGAGCTTATCCGCACGGCAAGGGTGGAGATCGTCTGCCTCACCTCAAACGACACGGAGAACGTCAAGCGCATATTTACGGAGCGCTTCGCCGGAATAGACAGAGCGCCCCGGACCACGAAGACGATCGTCGTTCCGAGTGCCGACAAGGTAACCGAGCACACAGACAGGCTCGACGTCGTGCAGTCAAAGCTGATGCTCGGCTTCCGAACGGCGTGTGCCGAGCCGGACGAGGACGCGGACGCCGTAAAGCTGATGTGCGCCGTACTCGGCGGAACGGCTCATTCAAAGCTCTTCAACAACGTCCGCGAGAAGCTCAGCCTCTGCTACTACTGCGTATCCTCGTACGACGCCAACAAGGGTGTAATGACGGTCGAGAGCGGCGTTGAGAATGAGAATATCGGGAAGACGAAAAACGCCGTGCTCGCGGAGCTTGAGGATATCAAAAACGGAAAGGTCACGGACGAGGAGATCGAAAGCGCAAAGCTCAGCATGACGAACTCGTACCTGACGAGCGTCGATTCCTCGGCAGGCACTCAGGCGTGGTACCTCGCGCAGGTATTCAAGGGCAAGTCTCTCACGCCGCAGGAGCAGGCGGAGCGCATTTGCAGGGTAAGCAAGGAGCAGATCGTCGAGGCGGCAAAGCGCCTCACGCTCGACACTGTATACGTGCTGACCTCAGACAAGGAGGGCGAATGAGATGGATATAAAAACTGTCAGCAGCAGCCTTGTAAAGGACAGCTACTACGTCACAAAGCACCCCTCGGGGCTTACGATCTTCGTTTACCCGAAGTCAGGGTACAAATCGACGTACGCGATAATCGGCACGAACTTCGGCTCCGTAAACACACGCTTCCGTGTAAACGGCGGCGATGAGATCACCGTACCTGACGGTATCGCCCACTACCTCGAGCACAAGCTGTTTGAAAGCGAGGACGGCGACGCATTCGCACGCTACGCGAAGACGGGCGCGAACGCCAACGCATACACCTCCTTTGAAAAAACGTGCTACCTCTTCTCGTGTACCGACCATTTTGAGGAGTCTCTCGAAATACTTCTCGACTTCGTTCAGTCTCCGTACTTCACGCCGCAGACGGTCGCGAAGGAACAGGGGATCATCGGTCAGGAGATCAAGATGTACGACGATTCCCCCGGCTGGCGCGTGATGTTCAACACGCTCGTCGGAATGTATCAGAAGCATCCCGTGAGGATTGACATCGCCGGCACTGTCGAGTCGATCGCGGAGATCACCGCAGAAAAGCTCTACGACTGCTACAACAGCTTCTATAACCTCCACAACATGGTTCTCTGCGTCGCAGGCAACGCCACGATGGAGCAGGTATTGAAGGTCGCCGACAGAATGCTCAAGCCGTGCGAGGAGCAGACGGTCGAGAGCATTTTCGAAGACGAGCCTTACGAGGTCGGGCAGAGCTATATCGAGCAGACATTCCCCGTGACAATACCGATGTTCCATCTCGGCTTCAAGGAAAACGTCCGCAGCGAGCCGATCAGCAGCGCCGAGGCTGCGTACACCGATATCCTGCTTTACGCGCTCGCCTCTCAGTCAAGCCCTCTTTACAACAAGCTGCTTGACGAGCGCCTCATCAACGACTCCTTCGACTTCGAGCGCATGGAGGGGCCGAACTACGCCGCTATCCTCTTCGGCGGAGAATCACGCGACCCGCAGCGCGCCGCGTCGATAATCAAGGAGGCTATCGCGCAGGCGAAGCGCGACGGAATCCCACGGGAGGAATTTGAACGCGCGAAGAAAGCCATTTACGGCAACATCATAGCCGACTTCAACTCAAACGATAATATCGCGAACGTCATTGTCGATATGTACTTTGAAAACCGCGAGCTTTTTGCGTACGTTGACGCCGCAGCAAACGCGACGCTTGAGGACGTGACCTCGCGCCTCTCCGATATCCTCGACACAGACAACTGCACGCTCTCCGTCGTCAAGGGAGAGGACAAGTAAATCCCGGTAAAGATAAAATAAAGGACGCCCGCTTTGGACGTCCTTTTTATGCTGTAAATCAGGATCGGAGGGGCGCTTTACGCAAGCTCCTTTAGCTGCGCGATAGCCTTCGCCGCGTCGGGAGCCTTGAAAACGCCTGTACCGGAAACGCTGATGTCGATTCCGGCAGCGGCGCACTCTGCGATCGTCTGCTCGTTGATGCCGCCGTCCGCTTCGATCAGTATGTCGTGACCGTGCTCCCTTGCGTACCGCTTGATCTCCCCCACCTTCGGCAGCATATCTGCCATGAACGACTGCCCTCCGAAGCCCGGCTCCACCGTCATGACGAGTACCATGTACAGCTTGTCGAGATACGGGAAGACTGCGCTCGCCGGCGTGTTCGGCTTAACGGAAAGAGCCGCCTTTACGCCGAAGGAGTTTATGAGGTCGAGCGTCGCGCCGATGTCGCTGTCGCATTCGACGTGGATCGTGATTATGTCTGCGCCCGCCTCGGCAAAATCCTTGATGTAGCGGTGCGGCTCGCTGATCATGAGATGAACGTCGAACGGCAGCTTCGTGTACGGTCTGCCCCACTTGATAACGGGCGCGCCGAAGGTGATGTTCGGGACGAAATGACCGTCCATCACATCAAGGTGAATGAGGTCTGCCCCTGCTTTCTCCATTCTTTCAAGCTCCTCTCCGAGCTTCGAGAAATCACATGATAAAAACGACGGTGCGATCTGCATAATAAAGCCTCCAATGCTGCATGAAATAAATAGAAAAGGTACAGCGGAACTGACGCTGTTGATAAGTACCGGGGCAGACAGCGCTGCCCCGGGAATTTTTTAAAGCTAGGGAGGCACTGATTAAAGCGAGTGCTCAGATTGCGCCGCCAGATTTTCAGGCAGATTGCACGAAACGACCGCAGGAATACTGACGTATTTCAAGGGAGTTAGAGAACTGCGGCAACCCAGAAGATCGAGAACAGGAAGAGCTGAATTGCTCCTACATGGTGTATGCCTGCGAAAAGCACGATCGCCGTTACGACGAGTATCTTCAGCAGTGCGCCGACGATCTCGACAGCAAGCGAAAGAGATATATTGCGCTTCGTCTGTATGCACTCGCTTACCGCAAGCCCGAACGACGTTACGCCGCCCTTCGTCGCTATGAATGCAGGAGAAGCCTTCTCCTTGCCGACCATCTCGTCGCGTATCACATTCGAGCCCTTCTGCTCAAGCACCTTGATACTCTTGATACCGATGCCGAAGTCGCGCGCGATGCGCTCCGCCGTTATATTTACGTCCGTTGTGCGGACGAGCATACTCATGTCACTCGCTTCCATGCGCTTGAGCACGTCTGAAACGCGGTGATTCGCCGTGTAGCTTACGAGCAGGATACCGACGAGCTGCCCGGACATTGCTATGTACAGAGGCTCGCTGCCGCCGGTGCGAAGCACCTCCTCCTCCTCCCTCGCGGGAGCAAGGATTCCGTGTGCCTTCATCAGCGTGCGGTTGCCCACGCAGATTCGCTCGTTGTTTACCCAGCCGATCAGGCCCTTGCCGTCCTCGTACATAACGCCATCAGCCGAGGGAAGACTCTCTCTCGTCTTCTTGTCGATCATGCCGTCGAACATTCCTGCCATTGCGCCGCCGGCTGCGATCGTCACAGCTGCCGCCGCGTAGATACCGTCCTGCCAGCGATATGTGTCAATCGCCTTGAAGTCGTTCATCTGGATCGAGCCTGCCGGGTAGAGATCCTTTGAGTCTATCATTACAGCAGCGCTGTCGGAGAACGTTTCTACCGCCGAATAGCCGACAATCATAGACTTGTTCACGAGCGCCTTCTTCGAGAGTCTGTGGAGCGGAACAGCCGCAAGCGCTCTCGAGCTGATCGGGATACCGGCGCAAAGCATAACGCAGAGCACCGACCATGCGTCGAGGAAGCTCTTTGAAGCGATACCGGCTATAAGCGCCACGAACAGCGAAAGGATCAGCGCCGGGAGAGCAAACGTCGCAGCGAGCTTGTCTCCGGGATCCTCCGCGCGCGAGAGCCTCATAAAGTGCTTCAGGAATGATGTCTTCTTCTGGAACGAAAGCTCTGTTTTGTCGTTCTTAGTGCCGCTGAGGAGCTTCGCGACCATGCGCTGGTCGGGGAAGAACTTTCCTGCGTACTTCTGCACCGTATCGGAGACGAAGCGGAAGTTTGCGGATATCCTGTCGGCGTTCATATATCTGCCTGCACAGCAGACCGAAAGCGTGAGCATAACGATCAGCGTGTAGACACCCTGCCCCTGCCCGAGGAACGCCGTCGGCAGGATAACTGCGAGCAGCGCCTGGAATGCCGCTGCGGCAGCAGCCAGCGCGACACCGGTGTCGGGGTTAGCCTTGAAGCGTTTGAGCGGCTTCAGACCGTTGATAATTATATTCCTGCAGCAGAACAGAATGCCTGCGTACATAAGAAGATTTACGACCGCGTATATTCTCTGGAGCGCCGCCGTCGAATCCGCACCCTTGCCGACGGTGAACCTGCCGGCAAAGCAGGAGAATATGAACGACGCGAGCGTTATGCCGAGAGCCGCGCCGCACACCCACGATTCGCGCCTGCGAACGGCGGTGACGTGCTTGCGGACAGCATTCGCGTCCTCCTCGCAGCGGTACTCGACCGGCTCGGGATCGCGCTCGTCCTGGTAGTCGAGCTTCTTGCAGATGCTGTCTACCTTGTCGTGATTTCTCTCGAAATCGCGCGCTTCCTTGAATTCGGGAATGCTGCTCTGACTGATATCGGGGAGCGGAGTTTCCTTCGCCGCCGGGCTTGCCGGGGCAGCGCTTACGGGAGCCGCCTCCGTGATGAGAGCCGCCTTTGTGGAGACGCTTCTCATGCGCTTGTAGTTTACGATGCAGTCATACTCGCTGCGTACTGAATCGGTGAACCTTCCGGCGGAGAACTTGACCGTCTCGCCGCGCGCCGGGCGGTAATCTGTGACCTCAAGCTCCGTGACAACAGCCGCGGCCGCCTCCTTCGCCTCGCGCTCGACAGCCTCACGGCGAAGCTCCTCGCGTGCCTGTGCCGTTTCCTGCTCAAGCGCCTGTACCCTTTCGAGCACCTTTTTATTCGTTTCAAGAGCCTTTTTCTGCTCCTCGGTAAGTACGTCCGTGTCGTCGCGCTCTATGACGTTGAGACTCTCTCTGAGCTTGTCCTCGTCTACGCGCGACGCCGCAGCGTTGTCGTTTTTGATGATCGAGATAACGGGAGTTTTTGGCTTCGGCGTTTCCTCCGCGCTCTCCTTCTGCTCCGCCTTTTCCTCGGCAGTCTTCTCCGGAGTCTCCTCGGAGACCTTCTCCGTTTTCTCCTCCGCCTTGGGAGCCTCCGGCTTCGGCGCCGTCTCAGGCTCCTTCTTTTCGGGCTGCTTAGCCTCGGAATTCTCCTTGTGAGTGAGTCCGCCCGTTACCCAGCCGTCCTCCTGCGGAGCCTCCGGAATAACAGCTTTTTCGCCGCCGGTAATCCAGCCGTCGTTCTCGTCCTCCTCCGCTTCTTCAAGCACATCGGAGACGGGAGCCGTCTGCGGAGCCTTCGCTGCCTCGTCGTCCTCCTTGGTGTTCCAAAGCTCGATCAGCTTATCCTTCGTCCTTGCAAAGAAGCTCTTTGAGCCGTCCGCTTCGGAAACGGCGCTCTGCGGCTTCTCGTCGTCGGTTTTGCCGCTCTGAGCCGGCTTCTTTTCGATGCCGCTCTTTGCCCTCGCGAGCAAGCTCTTCACCGACGCAAGCGCGCCGCCCTTCTCCTGCTCTGCGCCGACAGCCTTTTCGGCGTCGTTTTCATCCGTCTTTTCCGGCAGTTCCGTCTGCGCGGGCACGGCTTCGGGAGCGGTCTGTTCGCCGTTGTTACCCTCCGCCTTATCGTCTGTCTGCGCCGTCTCGCTTTTAGTCTCTTCTCCGGCGACGGCGTCATTATTATCGTTTGCTTCTTTATTATCGCTGTTTTCGGTGTTGCCGGCATTTTCGGTGTTCTCGGCATTTTCGGGGGTGATCTCCGCCGGAGCGCCGCTTTCCTGCTTATCCTGCGCCCGGTCGTCCTGCGAGGGCGCTTCCTCCGCCTTCGGCTCCTCCTTATCGAGCGGCTCGGAGCTGTGCTCTTCACCGTACTCCTTCGTATCGGGGATCTTATCGGCAGGCGCTGACTCTGCATCGTCCTCGCCGAAGAGTGCCGTCAGCTCTCCGAAATCCTCAAGTCCGTCAACAGAGGCGAGGTCGGAAAGCTCTTCGTCCGTTTCGTCGAAAAGAAGCTCCTCCTCTGGTGCAAACGCCTCGTCATCGTCGTCCTCGAGAGACTCCGTCAGATGTCCTTTCTCAGGCTCTGCGCCGTCTCCTTCACCATTTGCAGCCGCTTCTCCGTTTTCGCAGGGAGCGTCGCCGTCAGCAGCAGCGTTGACGTCAGCGGCAGCCTGAACGCCCTCAGAAGCCGGAGCTTCCTCCTGTCCTTCGAGCGTATCAGCAGCTTTGTCCTCTGCCGATCCCGGAGCGTCAGCCGCAGCGACGCCGCTTTCGCCGTCACTCTCGCGACCTTCGCCGCCTTCGGAAGCCTTACTCTCGCTATTATCAGCCTCTTGCCTGTCAGAGGCAGCCTCAGCGACGCTATCAGCCTCACCGGAAGCAGCAGCTTCACCGCCTTCGGATGCGTCCGCACCGCTGTTTTCAGCAGCGTCGGCAGTTTTTTCGCCGGTCTCGGGAGCATCGCTCTTCGCCTCCTCCGTATGATCCGAGCCGTCATGTGCGTCCCCGAGCACCGTCAGCTCCGTATTTTCTTCATTATAGGCAGCGACGTCTTCATTCTCGTCATCGACCTCAAACACCGCTTCCTCGTCCTCGAGCGCACTGTGCGCGTCAAAAGCGCTGTCCGCGGGCGTATACTCCTCGCCCTCCAGGAATGCGCTTATCATGAGGAACTCCTCCTCTTCGGCGGGATCCTCTTCCTTTACTTGCTTTTCGGGTATCTCGGCTGCAGCCGCATTTTCTGCGTTCTGCTCTGCCTCCACGGGGGCTTCGCCCTCGCTGCTGTCTGTATTCTCCTCTGCGGAAGAAGGCTCGCTCTCGTCCGCGCTCTTTTTCTTAAAGCGCCCGAAAAGGCTGCCGATAAGACCTTCGTCTTCGTCGAGCGGATCGCTGCCGCCGTTTTCCTGCTGCGGATCGTCCTCCGTGGAGAACGCCTTTTTCAGCCTGTTAAGGAAACCCGGCTTTGCCTTCGCCTCGTCTGCGGGGGTATCCTGACGGATAGTAATGTCATTGCTGCCCGCGCTTACAGCGGGAGAGTTAGCTGCGGATCTGTTCTCCGCCTTCTCAACTACATCAATATCGTCACGTTCAGACACACACTTCACCCCTTTCTTACTCGCGTATGTATTGCATTATTCGTTCATTTCTTCTTTGCAGCTCTCTGACGCAGCACCTCATAGGCGAGAACGCCTGCGGCAACCGACGCATTGAGAGAATTGATCCTGCCGAGCATCGGCAGAGACACGGCCGCGTCGCACTTCCTGCGGACGAGGGGGCTGACGCCCTTCCCTTCGTTGCCGATAACGACGGCAACAGGTCCCGTGAGGTCGGCGGACGTATACAGTCCTCCGTCCATATCTGCGGCGTACACCCATACGCCTCGTTTTTTCAAAAGCTCGATCGTATTCGGGATATTCACGACTCTTGCGACCTTCTCGTATTCGACCGCGCCTGCGGACGCCTTACCTGCGGCGTACGTCAGCCCGGCGCTTCTTCTCTGCGAGATGATAACGCCGTGAGCGCCAACGCACTCTGCGGTACGGATCACCGCGCCGAGATTATGAGGGTCCTCAAGCTCGTCGAGAATAATGATAAACGGATCCTCTCCGCGTTCCTCGGCCAGTGCGAGTATGTCCTCGACCGTAGAATACTCCTTGACGGCCGCGACAGCCGCGATGCCCTGATGAGCAGCGCCGCCGCACATAAAGTCCAGCTTGCGCGGATTGACCTCCTTAATGACGACGCCCTGCTCCTTTGCTTTCGCGAGGATCACGGAAACCGTGCCGCCCTTTGAGCCGGAAGCGACGAGTATAGAATCGATCGCCCTGCCGCTTTTCACTGCCTCAAAGACCGGATTCCTTCCGAAAATGACGTCGCCCTGCTTCTTATTTTTCTCGTCCATAAACAAAATAACCCCATATTTGCGCGGCGTTTTCCGCCGCCGAAATCTTTACATAATACACCATAGTAATCTACATACGGTTAATTATACCATAAAAATCTTAATAATAAAAGCAAATTGAAAAATATGACAAAAGTTTCATCTCGGGTGATTCTGCTGTTATATTTTTGCAGTTTATTCGGCAAAATGATAAAAGCAATGTTATTTCTATTATAGAATTTTCATTGATTTATGCCGCAATTAACGATTTATGACCATCATATTTCGAGTGAAAAATTATTTCAGAATCGCACCCAAAGCACCGTGCAGCTCATGAAAAACTCATAAATATCCGTCAGAGATATGCTTTTTATATTCTTTATTCCGCGCGCTCCGAACTTTATCATGCGCCTTGGAGCGGCGCGGGCAGCTTTACCTCGATCCGTCAGAAGGGACGCTTTCTGCCAAAGCGTCCCTCTTTCCCGGACAGTCCACCGGACTGTCCGGGAAATTCACCCTTGCAAAGGGCTTCCCGCGTTTGCCTCCGGCGGCCGGCTTTTTTGAAAAAAAGCCGGGCAAAAAACTTTTTGATGTGTGATTCGTGTCGCTGTAAAGCCAGGTGCGGAGGTCTTTGGTTGGTGATTGGGCGGTTGTGTGGTTATGGGTTGAAATTTTTGATGGGTGATTGAGCGGTTATGTGGTTATGGGTAGAAGTTTTTGATGGGTAATCGGGCGGTTGTGTGGTTATGGGCGAAAGTCTTTGATAGGTAATTGAGCGGTTGTGTGGCATAAAAAAAGCCCTCGAAGGGGAGCGCTTATCTCTCCTTCGGGGGCAACGTATTATTTCTGATTCTTTTTATAAATTATCATCAGGCCTTTCAGCAGAAGCTGATCGTCGATGATGATATCGCGCTTGCAGTGCGGTATGATCTTCGCGGCGAGTCCGCCCGTCGAAACAACGGTGCAGCGGCTGCCGAGAGACTCCTCAACGCGCTCTATCACTCCGTCAATCCCGGCTGCGGAGTAGTAGATTATTCCGCTTTTCATACATTCGACGGTGTTTGCGCCGATAACGCGCTTCGGCGGCTCGATACCGATCTTCGGGAGCTGAGACGTGCGCATCGTCAGCGAATCGAGCGAGACGCGAAGCCCCGGGATTATCATTCCGCCGAGGTAGTTTTTCTCCGCGTCGATAACGGAGACCGTCGTCGCCGTACCCATGTCGATTATTATGAGGGGCGCCTCGTAGAGGTTGACCGCCGCCACAGCGTCCGCCACTCTGTCGGAGCCAAGCTGAACGGGGTTGTCAAGAAGGATGCGAAGACCCGTCTTGATCCCCGGGCCGACCGTCATTACGCGCGTATGCGTAAGCCGTTCGAGCGCGGACTTGACCGTTTCCGTTACGCTCGGCACGACGGACGATATAATACAACCGCTGATCGCGCCCACGTTCATGCTGTTCAGCTCCAGTATATTCTTGACGGCAATGACGTATTCGAGGTCGGTATACTGATGATTCGTCGAAAGACGCTCCACAAACAGCACCCTGTCGTCGTCAAAGCAGCCGAGCACAATATTGGAGTTACCGATATCTACCGCTAAGATCATAATCCACCTGTCGTATTACGCGGAAACTTCCGCAGTCTCTTCCTTTGTGCCCTTCGAGCCCTTCTTCTCCGGCATGATGCGGGGGAGCGCCTTGAGAAGAGCAAAGCCGATCGCGCTGACGAGGATCGCCGCAGCGATAGCCTCCGGGATTCCGGCAGCCGTGACCGTTCCCATAACGAGACCGAACACAGCCGACACAGCGACCTCCTTAGCCTCCGCATACTGCTGAGCGAAGAGGAAGTAGATGCTGCCCATAACGCAGACTGTATTTACCATTGATCCGAGGAAACCCGTGATCGCGAGCCCTGCCGGTGCAGGAACCTTGATCTTCTTGAGAAGGATCCAGATCCAGCCTGCCGCAACGCCGATCAGGATACGGCAGCCGACAGCGATCCAGATCGCCTTGACTGCGCCTGCCGCGCCCGTCGTGCTGAGAAACGGCGAAAACGCGAACGAAAGCAGCGTCGGCGTCATAGTATTGCTCACGATCGAGCAGACGCCGAATGTCGCGCCGAGTATCGCGCCGGCGAGGGGGCCGAGAAGAACCGCGCCGATGATGACGGGAATGTGTACCGTCGTCGCCTTGATTATCGGAAGCTGTATCATGCCGAGAGGCGTATTCGCCAAAAGCACGACGATAGCCGCCATAAGAGCGACGCTTACTGTCCAACGGATGTCTTTTTTCTTGCTGTACAAAATATTTTCCTCCTTGTTATCGTTCCGGGTATCCCGGATACAACACATTTTTGCCGGCAAAGCGCGAGCTGCTTTTTTGGCGGAGCTTTCGCCGCATCACCTTGACCGCGTATGTCTGCCCGCTCGGGATCGCGCGTGGCGCATACACAAAGGCTGTCCGAAGCACCTGTACGCAGGAACGCTTCTCCGGTACGGGTTTATTATACCACAAATCACGCGGAATGCAAGAGGAAGTTTTCGTTTGTGCCAAACATCGGTCACACGCCGCGCTTGTGCATTTTCAGTTTCCGGCTTTTGCGCCCGACAGCTTATCGAGCGTTTCCGAATTGCCGTCGGCAGCGCTTACTGAGACGTAATCCTCCGCGTTGACAGTGCTTCCGTGACCTTCGTCCTTATGATCTTTAAGAAGCAGCTTCAGGAAGATCGGGCAAAGGATAGACGTCATAATAATGAGCATGATCGTGGCGAACAGCGGATCAATGCCGACGAGCGCTCCGTTTTCAAAGTAAATGAGCCAGGCGGCTGTCGAGTAGACGGCGAGAGCTACCTCGCCGCGCGCGATCATACCGCAGCCGACGGCAAGCGACTCCTTGCCCTTAAAGCCCATGATGCGCGCAATTCCGCCGCAGCCGATGATCTTCGCCACGATACCGACCGTCACGAACACGAGCGCAAAGAGAATATCGTGGACGCGGAAATTGCTGAAATCCGCGCTGATTCCGATGAAAGCGAAGAAGATCGGCGAGAAGATCATATAACCGTTGACGAGCACCTTTTTATCGACAAATTTCGTGTCACTCAGTCCGCTGAGAACGACTCCTGCCATATACGCGCCGGTGATCGCCGCGATGCCGAAAAACGTCTCGGCGCAGTATGCGTAAATGAAGCAGAGTGAAAGCGCGAATATGCCCGTTCTGCGCTTGTGGGGGTACTTCCCCTCGATCCACTTGAAGAGTATGCGCATCAATGCTCCGAGACCGATCGAGAAGGCGAAGAAGAGCGCCGCTTTAAGCAGCGTAAACGCGGGATTTCCGCCGCCCTTGAGCGAGGTGATAAGGCTGAGCACGATGATTCCCATAACGTCGTCAATGATAGCGGCGCTGAGGATTGTCGTACCGAGCTTTGTATTCAGCTTTCCAAGCTCGCGCAGCGTCTCGACCGTGATCCCGACGCTGGTCGCGGTAAGTATGCAGCCGACGAACAGCGCGTTCATCAGCTTATCGCCGTTGTGAAGGACTTCCGGAATACCGCCCATGAAGAGCGCGGCGGCGAGCGTGCCGAGCGCGAGCGGAACGATGACGCCGAGCAGCGCGATCATCGTTGAGGCAAAGCCGCTTGTTTTGAGGTCCTTCAGATCGGTCTCAAGCCCGCTGGAGAAGAGTATCAGGATAACTCCGATCTGCGAAAACGTCCGAAGCACGTCCATCTCGATCTCCGTAGGTGCGATGATGCCGTTGAAGCTGCCGGGAAGCTGCGAAAAAATTGCCGGACCTATGAGAAGTCCTGCGACGACCATGCCGACGACCTGCGGCAGACCGAGCTTCCGTGTACCCATACCGAGCAGCTTCGTGGCGAAAAGTATCACCGCGAGGTAATAAATAATCCTAGTAACTTCAAAATCCATAATACAATATCTCTTTTCTTCGGGCTTCGCCCTCTTTTTGCAATAACAATTATACTACTTGCTTTGACGTAAGTAAATGTAAAAGAATGATGAAGAATCCTGAAAAATCGGGTAAATTTGTGGTATAACAGCGGCGGTTCCCCTTCAAGAACGCCCGAATTGTGAACCTTAAATTAATTATTTCGAAAATTTGTTCTAAAAGCCTTGATTTTTTTCCGAAATATGGTAGAATATAATTAAAGGCAATCGAACATATGTTTGCAAATTATTAAAGCCCGCCGCGCAGAGGATAACTTTACGCGGCGGGCGATCGACACAAGGGAGGAACGGAAGGAATGGCCAAAGCAGAGGAACAGAAAATGACGTATCAGGACTATGAAAAAATGGCGGACGAATACCGCGCGCAGGCGGAGCTTCTCGGGAAGAAGCTCGAAACGCGGCGCAAAAGGCGCAGCTTCGCTTCTGCGGAGGAACGAAGCGAACACGAGACCGCCTTAAAGCTGTTGAACGAAATGAAGCTCGACTGCCGGGCAACCGAAACGAGGCTCAGGAACATTGCGGAATACATAAAGGAGGCTGATGATCACGAGGAGAGTCGTTAAGATCAGCGAAAGCATTGATTCGATAGATCCCGGCAGACTGCTCTGCGCCGGCAGCACAAACTACCGCGAACGCGAGGCGATGTCAAAAATTCTCAAACGCGCGCTTGACGTATCTCTCACCCAGCGCCAGCGCCTCTGCCTTACGATGTATTACAACGACGAAATGACGATGGGGCAGATCGCGCAGGAACTCGGCGTCACGGAATCGACCGTCTCGCGCCACATCAAGGCAGCGAGAAAAAGGCTGTTGATCGTGCGAAGACTGATGTAGTAAGCAAAAAAGCCTATCTAAAAGTTTTTTCCGGCGGATGGTATCCGCAGACAGTTCCGGCGGCCAAGCGGCCGCAGGCAGTTCCGATGTTTGATTTTTCAGATAATAACATTTTGCCGCGCTTGAAACAACGAACTATCGACCTTCTCGAAGCTGATTTACTAAAAGTTTTTTGCCGTGCCTGAAACAAAACACTTTCGACCTTCTCGAAGCCGATTATCTGAAAGTTTTTTGCCCAGCTTTTTTACAAAAAAGCTGGCCGCCGGAGGCATAGACGCCAAGCCCTTTTAGGGGTGAATTTCAAAAACAGTC
>CADAYJ010000044.1 GCA_902792115.1 uncultured Ruminococcus sp.
ACGAGATACAGCGTCTCTCTCTGCAAGGCATACAAGGAGATTCCCGGCTTTTCCGACGGCAGCTTCGATAAGAACGCCGTATTTGGCGAGCTTGTAAAGAAATGAGGTGTATGACAGGTGGAATACAGCAGAATAATTGCTATCAGTGACGGGAGAGAATGTGTTCTGAGGAACGCCGTTAAAAGCGACGGTGCGCAGGTGAGTGAGTTTTTTAACGCCACACATTCTCAGACGGATTTTCTGCTCTCGTACCCGGACGAAAACAGCTTTACCGTCGCGCAGGAGGAGGAATATCTTCGCAGGAAGGCCGAATGCGAATATGAGATCGAGATACTTGCATTTGTAGACGGCGCGCTCGCAGGAACGGCAGGCATCGAGAGCATCGGAAGGAAGTATAAAACGAAGCACCGAGCCGACTTCGGGATCACGGTTGACAAAGCATTCTGGGGGCTTGGGATCGGGCGCGCACTTACAGAGGCGTGCATCACGTGCGCGAAAAATGCCGGATATGTTCAGCTTGAGCTTCAGGCGGTCGCGGAGAACGAGGCGGCACTCTCTCTTTACAGGAGCGAGGGATTTGTCGAATACGGAAGGAATCCGCGCGGCTTCCGTTCGCGCCTGACGGGCTGGCAGGAGCTTGTTTTCATGAGGCTGGAGCTTGACGGTTAAGACGCGGAAGGTGCGTTTTTTCAAATCAAAGGAGACGAAGGCATAATGAAGGTGCATCAGATAAAAATTGATTTTTATGTGACGGAGGAGATCAAGCGGTATGTTTACGTATACATCGTTGAGGGAAATCACTGCTATATGATCGACTCGGGCGTATACGGCTGCGAGACTCAGATAGACTCCCTGCTGCGCAGCATCGGCCGGACAGTGCAGGACGTGAAGGCGATATTTCTGACACACGCTCACCCGGATCAAATCGGTTCCGCCGCGTGGTTCAAGGAGAATACGGGCTGCACCGTCTATGCAGCCGCCGGAGAGAGAGCGTGGATCGAGGATATTGACAGGCAGTTCAGAGAGCGTCCTATACCGAATTTCTACAAGCTCGCAGGTCGGTCTGTGATGATAGACGAGACGGTCAAAAACGGCGACGTGATCGAGCTTGAAGAAGGAATTTCGATCACCGCGGTAAGCACTGCCGGGCATTCGTCGGACGAGATGTCCTACCTTATCGGAGACGCTTTGTTTATCGGTGACTCGGTGCCGGTGAAGGGAGATATACCGATATTCACAGACGAGGTCAGGACGAGGGAAAGCCTCGATACGATCGGGAGCATTCCCGGCGTCCGGACGTACTTCCCGGCGTGGGATACGGCTTACGACCGCGACACGATGGCAGAAAAGCTCGGTCAGGCTCGCGAGCTGATCGGCTCGCTCAAGGCTGCCGTTACGGCTTGTGACGACGGCGGCGATATCAAAACACTGGTACAGCTCGTCTGCGAGAAACTTGGTATGCCGATGCTTGCGGCTAATCCGCTGTTTTCAAGGACGGTCGCCTGTCTGAGAGAAGGAAGTGAAAATTCATGAGCTGCTATTTTCTGATCGACACATATATCGAAAACGGGCGCGCAGCTTACGACGAGTATATTGCAAAGGTCAGGAGCATTGTCGAGGCTCACGGCGGAGAGTATCTTATTCGCAGCGAGAACGTCACGCCGCTCAGCGATAAGCGCACGCCGCAGCGCGTTATCATCATACGCTTTCCCGACCGCGCGTCGCTCGACAGATGCTTCTCGTCGCCGGAATACAGAGAGATCGCGCATATGAGGTCGGAAAGCGTTGACGCACGGGCTTTGATAGCAGAGGAAAAGTGACGTGCAGCCGCAAGCGATGTTCTCTGAGCGGATAATGAAATAATTTCAAAAAATGCGGAGGCGAAGAAATGAGGTCGGAAATAACTGTACGTCGGCTCAGGCAAAACGAGCGTGACAGCGCGCTTTTGCTCGTTTGGAACGTGTTTCTTCAATTTGAAGCGCCGGACTATACGGTCGAAGGCGTTGAGGAATTCAGAAAGAGCATCAACAGCGAGACGTATCTCTCGCAGCTTCGCTTTTACGGCGCGTTCTGCGAAGCGCGGCTTGTCGGCGTTATTGCGACAAGGAACGAGGGAACGCATATCGCGCTGTTCTTTGTTGACGCCGGATATCAGCGCCGCGGCGTTGGCAAACGGCTTTTCCGGGAGGTCTGCAAGCGATGCTCCGGAAGGACGATTACGGTCAACTCCTCACCATATGCCGCTGCTGTCTACCGCAGGCTCGGATTCACCGACACGGACGGCGAGCTGGAGGTAAACGGTCTGCGCTTCACGCCGATGAAAGCGGAGATTCACAGATGTGAATAATCTCGCTGATAATAAGTACGGCGTTTAGCGAAAAAAAGATTTGGAGGGTGATATTATGAACATCAAGGAAACGATCAACAAGAATTTCAGAGGGAATATATACGTTATTCGAGACGGAGAGGTTATTTGCGAGCATTCGAGCGGCTTTGCCGACCTCGTCAACGAGATTCCGAACACGACAGACACGCGCTTTGCGAGCGCTTCCGCAGGGAAGGTCTTCGTCGCAGTCGGGATCCTCAGGCTGATCGAGGACGGGCGGCTGAGACTTGACGATACGCTCGGAGGGCTGCTTGATATCGACCTGCACGAGATCGACCGGGACATCACGGTCGAGCAGCTTCTGACGCACACCTCGGGCGTTCCCGACTATTTTGACGAGAGCGTTATGGACGAATACGAGGAGCTTTGGACAGACTTCCCGAATTACAGGATCAGACACAACAGAGATCTTCTCCCCCTTTTCATCGACAAGCCGATGATGTACCCGAGGGGCGAGCGGTTCCAGTACAATAACACAGGCTTCGTGCTGCTTGCAATGATAATTGAACGTCTTACGGGTGTTGAATTCGACGAGTACCTCAAAGAGGCAGTGTTTGACGTATGCGAAATGAACTCCACGGGCTATTTTGAGCTTGACAGGCTGCCGTCGCGCTGCGCCAACAATTACATTTACTGCCCAGGGACGAAGGACTACCGCACGAATATTTTCTCCGTTGACGCAAAGGGTACCGGCGCGGGCGGCGCGTTCATCACGGTAAAGGACGCTGCCGCGTTCTGGAAGGGGCTTATCGGCGGAAAGCTGCTGTCACCCGAAATGACGGCGCAGATGCTTGAAAGGCACAGCGGAAGCGGTGATGAAATGTACGGCTACGGGATATGGATACTTCGCGGCGGTCAGGGCATGGATCACCCGTATTTCGAGGGGTGCGATCCCGGCGTGAGCTTCATCTCGGAGTACGATCCGAACAGCAGAACTGTCTCCGTACTTGTGAGCAACTACGGAGACGACGTATGGGCTGAGATACACAAGCTGAGGGAAGTGTTGAAAAATGATTAGCAGCAGGAATGCCGGCGCCGTAATCTACGTTCACGGTAAAGGCGGCAGCGCCGCGGAAAGCAGTCATTACGAGCCGCTGTTTCCGCTTTACGAGGTCATAGGTATTGAATACGGCGGAGATACGCCTTGGGAGGCAGGCGCGCAGATCAGGGCGGCAGTCCGGGATATCGGAGAGCAGTATGGTGAGACCGTCCTCATCGCGAACAGCATAGGCGCATTTTTCAGCATGAACGCAGGGATAGATACGCTTGTAAGCCGCGCATACTTTATCTCCCCCATCGCCGATATGGAGAAGCTGATATGCGGCATGACGGCGGCGGCAGGCATCACCGAGGATCAGCTCAGAAAGTGCGGCACAATCAGAACCGTCTCCGGCGACGTGCTATCATGGGAATACCTTTGCTTCGTCCGTGAGCACCCCGTCGAATGGCGTGCGCCGACGGAGATCATTTACGGCGAAAACGATATGCTGACGGACGGCGAAACGGCAGCCGCATTTGCAGAGAGAATAGGAGCCGGATTTAACGTAATGCCGGGCGGAGAGCATTGGTTCCACACAGAGGAGCAGATGAAATTTCTTGACGAAGTGATAATCAGAGCAGAGGAAAAGCATGGAGCAGGCAAGGCTTACGGTGTACTTTGACGATCCGTTCCGGGCGGGGCTGTTCGGGCTGCACGGCGAAACGGGCTTTCCGTCTGCAAGGTCACAGCAGGCTCTTCATTGGCAGCGAGAGGAAATGAAGGCCGAGCAAACGGAGAAAACACGTGAGCAGATGGAAGCCGAAAAGTAGCGCTTATTCAAGCTAAGGCAGCTCAAGCGCCGTGAAAAGCATAAGGGGCATTAGGGAGCCACTGAATAAATCACGTCCTGCGGACTGAGTACCCATCTCGCTTGTTCTTTTTCGACAAATTGCTCTCAAAATCCTTGAAATACGTCAGCGCGATATGGGCACTCGATTTAATCAGTGTCTCCTTAGGTTGTGTATTGACTGATTAAATGCTTTGACTATTCGTGTCATTGTATGATATAATGGATTCAGCAATTTTTCAGACAGGGAGGTTCTCGCGTATGAAGAGAGTTATTTGTATCCTACTGTGTGCGGCGGCGGCTTTTTCATCGCTGTGCTTTACGGCGGCTGCCGATACTGACGACAAAAACGAGGCGCAGAAGCTGTATGAAGCCCTTATCGGAACTCTGGAAGACTTCGGCAGCACTGAGAACGATCAGCTTGTGCTGTCGATATTTGAGAAGAACAAGGAGAATGACGGCGAGCTTTATGCGCGAGCCACCTTTAAGCCGGCTCAGAATTACTACGACATGAGCCTGAAGGATCGGTACATACTGTACATAACATATTTAAGCCCGTTTAAAACGACAAATCTTGATACGGGGCGCTCCGGGTGGGAGGACTATCAGGAAATGCTCGACGAGCCGAACCGCTGGGATTCAATGGTTTTCAGCTACTCCGAGCACATGGCAGGATACGCCGGAGAGGATACGCTCGAAGCATACAAGGCGCTGATGGACTGGAACAAGGAGTATTATTTGCGCTTCCACGACGTTTACGACTTCACCAGTCAAAAGAGCTTCCTCGATTATGCACACGAAAGCTGCCCTGCTCCCGAAAAGCTCAATGCAAATGATTATGATGCTGCTAACGGAAAAGCGATCTACAATCAGCTCACCTCCGTTCTGGACCGTTATATTGTTCACGACAGGTTTCGCAATAAGCAGGACGAGATTGTCTCGCGTGACGGCAGGATTTCCGAGGTGTACGCAAGAGCGACGGGAAAAACGGCTGCGGAGTATACAGGCAAATCGCCGCAGGAGAAGTATTATCTTTACATCACATATCTCGGACTGTATGAGGAGCTTGAAAATATCTCCGATTACAATGAATCGTTTGATTACTGGTTCAACTACACCTGCTACCGCTGCCGTGCGTATTCGGAGCTGTACACGGAGGAATTCGACAGCAAATACGAGGAGCTGATGAGATGGTGCTACGGCTACTACATGACGAACAAAAAGCTGTACAGCTTCGGAGAGCTCAGAGATGAGCCGGCGGCAGGGCTGAATGACAGCCCCTCGTCGGCGGCGGTATCGGATGCCAAATCCAAGGCCACAGTTCGGAACGTATCACGTGCAGACTCCGATCCCGCCGCCGAAGCAAGCGGCTCCGTGAGCAGCGAGGTGATCTCCGAGACTGCGTCGGAGTATGAGGCGCCGATCGAAGCAGAGGAAAGCTCGCAGGCGGAAGCGTCCGGCAGCGAGCCAAAGGAGCAGGCTAGCATTCCGTTCGGTCTGCTTGCCGCTGCACTTCTGCTCGGTCTCATTATCGGCTTCGGCTTAGTATTCATAATAGCCGCTGCTGCCAACAAAAGAAACAAAGAATAAAAATGCGGCAATAAATGACCGCCGATACGCAGACGTCCCGGAGACTCGGCGTATCGGCGGCTTATTTATCTCTTTTTGTATATCACCAGTTCGGGATCGGCACCGTTTTCGGCATACGTACAGACAAGAATAAAGTCCATATTTGCGAGCACTCCGAAGCACCTGCCGCCGCCGAATTCGCATTCGAGCTGGTTTCCGAGGTATGTGGCGTTATCGTCAAGGAATTTGACGGTGCTGCCGCTCGGAAGTCTGTATGGCAGGTTGACGTAGCTTCCGACAAGCGCGTTCAGCCGCTCCAACTTCGGCATACCCTCTATATGCAGGTCGTTGATCTCGCAGATCAGCTTTTTCTTGAATGATTCAAACTCCCCGTTGTCGCTCAGCTTCTCGTATCTTTTCCAGTAATCGAGCTGAGGGAGCTTCTGCTTCATGTAGGCGCGCGCCTGTTCCTCGGAAAAACCCTCCTTCGTCATATGAGGGATACATACGTCGATCAGCTCGTCCATGTCGCTGTATGTGTACTGTCCGTCGGCGTAGCACCACTTGCAGTAGGTTTTATTCGGCGTTCCGTCTTTTTCCCTGCTTATGATATCCTTCTCTAGCGGCATACCGCAGCACTGGCAGATAAGCTCGCGCGGCGAGCCTAAAAGCGTGTTGATAGAGACGTCGAACAGATCAGACAAGAGCTTTAGAGTCTCTGTGTTGGGAACCGTCTCGCCGTTCTCCCAGCGCGAGACAGCCTGACGTGTCACAAAGACCTTCTCTGCCAGGGCGTCCTGAGAAAGCCCTCTTTCCGTGCGAAGCTGATAGATGATTTCCTTTGTTTCCATATTTTACCTCCGTTGATCTGTTTTTTCAGAAGCGTGACGTGCGGCAGCCGGTGCCGGTCTGTCTGTTGATGTTATCATACCATGCAAACGTACCGAGGTCAAGCAACGGCTCGTTGCCGTGATTAGTTGATTAATGGCAGCAGGAGCGTCAAAAGCACGTTTGACCGATTTTTGATGATTATGAGTTTTGCGCGGAGGCAAATCAAGCGACAAATTATTATGAAAAGGCGATTTTTGAAGGATCTTATTCTTTTTTGCATTGACTTTACACGAATTCTATTGATTTTTCCATAGTCTCAGCTTATACTTATATCATAGCATTATTATAGGAGCAGATAAATGGAACTCAGGATTGCAGCTATCGACGACCTTCAGAAAGATGTTGACACCATCGTATCAATGACAAAACGGTTTTTCAGCGAATGTGAAAAAGCCGATACGGCGGAGGTCGTTTCGTACAACAGCGGAGAGAGCTTTTTGCGCGGCTACACAAAGGGAATGTTTGACGCAGTATTTATGGATATTTGCATGGACACCATGAACGGGATCGAGCTTTCCCGGAGAGTGCGAGCGATCGACGAAAATGTCGCGATCATTTTTATGTCCACGACGACGGAGTACGTCTTTGAGACGTTTGACGCGACGCCGTTCGGATATCTTTTAAAGCCGTTTACCTTTGAACAGTTTTCAAAGGTGATGAAAAAGGTTCACAGCCGCTTTTCAAAGGAAAACAGGACGATCACGGTGAAGATACCGCGCTCGACGGTCACTGTCGATCTCGATTCTATCTTTTCGGTGATCTCAGGCGGACACATAACGCAGGTGAATACCACCTCGGGGAACGCGATCAGCAGCACGGAAAAATACGAATTCTTCAAAAACGAGCTGCTGAAGGAGAGCAATTTCCTCGAATGCAACCGCGGAATAATCATCAACCTCGACTGCGTATTCACGATAAAAAACAACGATATTGTGATGCACAATGACATCACTTACCCTCTGAGAACACGAAACAAGAAGGAGCTTGTTTCTCAGATCACGCGCTACATCTCCAGAAAAATGAAAGGAGATCTTTTGTAATGACTCTAGATCTGCATCTTTTTCTGAGGTATTTCACGGAGCTGATGATGGTGCTCCCCGCTGCGGCGATAGCGATCATTCCCGTGAGCGGCTTTCGCAAGGTCACGGTCAGCTTTCTAGTCACAATGCTCTCCTCTGTGATAATTATTTTTCTGCCGGGCGGCGCGCTTCTCTGCACATTGCTCGGTATAAATTCGAACACAGTGATATTCCCTTTTATGACCGTTTTTTACGCCTTGTATCATTATTGCTATCAGCTTTCCTCTGAGAAGAAGCTCTTCTGCTTTTTGAACGCCGCAATGCTCTGCGCTTTCTCCGGAATGTACAGTGTTATCGTCACGGCACCGCTGGAGCTTGGAAACAGGCAATCGGTCCTGATGCTCAGCTCCGGGCTGATAAGCATCGGTATAACGATGGCTATACTTGGCGTATTCTTCCGGACGCTTGCCGTAAAGCTCCCCGAGCTTCTGGGCAACAGCAGCATTGACAAGATCTGGAAGGGGCTGATATTGGTTCCGCTGTTCATGACGGCAATGTGTGTATGGATGAAGCCCATCAGCCCGGAGAATATGCTCGTCGGGAGGGTGCGGGCAGTATGTATCGTTTTTCTTCCGCTCATTCCGATAGTCGTTTGGGTGCTGTTTCATATCCAGTGGTGGATGGCGAAGCGAATGGAGGAGAATTCCGAGCTTCAGCGCAGCTATGACATTCTGAAGCTGGAGGAAAAGCGCTACGCAAACACGATGGAAGCACTTGAAGAGGCGCGGAACCTCCGCCACGACTTCCGTCAGCATATGCTCGTTATCGACGGTCTCGCTCACAAGGGCGACACAGAACGCCTGACCGAATACATCAAGCCGTTTATCAAGGCGAGCAACGAGACACACCGGCAGCACTTTAAGAATTATGTTCTTGACGCCGTTGCGTCGCACTACGTAGAGCTTGCCGAAAAGCAGAGGACGCGGCTTGTCTGGAGCATCGCCCTGCCGGAGGAGCTGCCGTTCAAGCTGTCCGACATCTGCGCTCTGTTTGGAAATCTCCTTGAAAATTCTCTGAACGCGACGTCAACGCTGCCGGAGGAAAAGCGCGAGGTCAGGATCGCGATGGGGCTTAAATCGGACGCCGTACTCGTGATCTCTGTTTCAAATCCATTTACAGGAGTTATCCGCAGAGACAAGGACGGCTTGCCGACTTCGACGGAAAAGAACCACGGCATAGGACTGAGGTCGGTGTATAACACCGTAAAAAGATACAACGGAAGCATTTCCGTAGATACGGACGACGGCATTTTTGAGGTAAGCATTATTTTGAATTCCGAGGAGGTATGACAACATGAAAACGAAGAGCAAGCTGGTCTTTCTGCTTTATTCCGTACTGCTCGGCGGTATTGTGGGAGCGATCGTCTGGACGTTCCTCAGAGTAATGAATCTTGGGATCACTCTGCTGTGGCACACGATCCCCGAAAAGGCGGAGATTCCGTTCTACACGCTGATCGTCTGCACGGTCGGAGGAGTTCTCGTCGGGCTTTGGAAGAAGAAATTCGGAGATTACCCCGAAGAACTGAACGAGGTCATGAAGCAGGTCAAGGAGAAGAAACGGTACCCATACGGCAACGTCTTCTCAACGATCGTTTCGGCTATGCTGCCGCTCGTGTTCGGCGCAAGCATCGGCCCCGAGGCAGGTCTGACAGGCGTTATCGCCGGGCTTTGCACATGGGTTGGCGACAAGCTGAAAAAGTATCTAAAGGAGACGGAGGAGCTTACGCAGATCGGAATGAGCGCAACGCTCGGAACGATCTTCCGCGCGCCGATGTTCGGCTTTATAGAGCCGATCGAATCGGACGAAGAGACGTCGCTCCCGAAGACGTCAAAGATCGTTCTGTACCTTGCGGCTATCATCAGCTCTCTCGGCTGCTTTATCATGCTCGGAAGGATCTTCGGAGGCGGCGTCGGCATGGAAGCGCTTGAAGTCGGCGAAGTCACGCTTTCGGCGTACCTGTATGCAGTTTTGCTCATACTCATCGGGATCCTCGCGGGCTACCTCTTCTTCGCGTTCAGGAAGCTCTCCGTTCTAGCGAAGGAGAAGACGAAGAATCTCGTTATCCTGCGCGCCGCTGTCGGCGGTGTTCTTCTCGGCATTGCAGGAACGGCGCTTCCGCTTACCATGTTTTCGGGTGAGCATCAGATCTCTGAGGTAATGCTCGAAATGAACAAGATCGGGGCGGTCACGCTGCTGCTCGTCGCGCTTGTGAAGCTGGCGGTCACGAATATCTGCATTGAATCGGGCTTAAAGGGAGGCCACTTCTTCCCCGTTATATTCTGCGGCATCTGCATCGGCTGCGCTATGAGTATGGTGCTGAACATCGACGCCGTTTTCTGCGCGGCTGTCGTGACGACGGCGCTTGTCGGACACACTCTGAAAAAGCCGCTCGCGACGGTGCTGCTGATGATGATCGTCTTTCCGCCGAGGCTTATCCCCGTGATGCTCGCCGCTGCGGCTGCGGCTAAATTCATCGCTACTCCGAAGGTTCTTCTGCCGGAGGAGGAGTAACAGCTTTGCGTAAGGTGGTGGATCACACATGAAGAAAATCAAGGATATGCGTGCCGTGAGGGGAATGAAAAGATTCTGGTTCATTGTAAAAAGAACCGGGCTTACGAGTATGCTTATCAGTTTTCTTGCCGTGATGTCGGCAGGGGCAATAATACTGAGGATAGTCGAGCCGGAAGTCGGGAGTATACTCGACGGGTACTGGTTCCTTTTCGTCTCCGCGACGACGATCGGCTACGGCGACATTTGCGTAACGACCGGTATCGGAAGGCTCGTCACCGTTTTTGTCGCGCTGTACGGAATCGTTGTGACGGCGATGATCCCGGGCGTCGTCGTCACATATTACACGGAATATCTGAAGATCATAGAGAAGGATACAGTTTCGCTCTTTCTCGAACGGCTCGAAAAGCTGCCGCAGCTTAGCCGGGAGGAATTGACGGAGCTTTCCGAGAAGATAAAGCAGTTCAACAAAAAGCAGTGACCGAGATCTGACCGCAACGGATCACACGCGGTCTGAACGCTTGCACATAGATATACAGAAAAAGCAGCCTATTCGAGAATGAACAGGCTGCTATTCTTTGAGCTTTATTATGATTACTATCAGTCCGCCGGACAAGAAAAACGCGGAGATGACAAACCACGCGATCGTGACGCCTGTTTTTACCGGTGAGGACGGGTAAAAACCGGGGCGCTGCGACGGAGCGGAGGAGCCGGGAGCACTGCTGCTCCCGGAGCTTCCGTCCGAGGGATCACCGCCGCTTTCCGGGCGGTCGCTGTCTGTTTTATCGTCGGTATCGCTTGCCGCGGAAGATACCGGCTCAATGCGGGCGACAACCTCTGTGCTGCCTCCCTCACCTATTTGTGCAAAAGCAGTTGCAGGCAATAATGCCGCGAAAAGGGAGATCAGCATGAAGGCCGCACACACCAGCCGCGTGATACGAACCTTCATTTCAGCTATACTTCCCTTAATCTGTTATCATTGAGGAGAATACCATGTGGCCGTTGTAATCGCCGACGATTTCGGCTACGGAAGAATAGTTGCGGAGCTGATTCTGGTTGATCCTGATCGAGCCTCTAAACTCTTCTCCGGAAGTAGTAAAGTTACAAAGTGAATATCCCGCAGTCGGCATCTGACCCGCGTTTATGGCCTGTGTATTCGGAGCAGCTTGGATATTGGCTGCATCATTATCGAAAACATCGTAAGTAAACTTTATTGAGCTGTTTGACTTGTTGGTGATATAAAACTGTGTATTAACGTTTGTATCGGCATTTTCATTTTTTACGCTCACAGCGACCATCTGAGAACCTGTAAGTCCGTTGATCTCTCTCGCCGTAACCGTAAAGTCCTGGAGTACATAGCTGTTATTATCGTCCTCCGGATATGTCAGCGTACCGAAATCAATGACATCCGGGATCTCAATGATGTAGCTCACACCGGCAGGGACAGAGCCCTGGATTTTCGCCTTTACCTCTGTCTGACCGCTCTGATTCGTCTCGGTAAGCTCCTGTACTGCATACGCAGAGAACGAGGACGCAGTCGCAACTGCTGCTGCCAAGGCGATTGCTGCAAATTTCTTCATGTTCATAAATAAATCATCCTTTCTATAATCAGGCCGTTGCCGGATACTCTCCCCCTGCTGCTCAGACGAAGTATTCCGGGATCGGCCTTATTTAACAATAATCTTAAAACGCGATTCTGCCGCGTTGAGCCGTGTGTTGGCGTCGTTCAGTGAAACGCACTGATAGAACACCATTGCGTCGTACACGCCCTTTTCAAGCGTTTGGGAAAGAGGCAGCTCATCAATGCCCTGCCCCGGCTTCATCAGTCCGGAGGTGAAGAGCACCGTGCCGTCTTCGAGCTTTAGCGTGGCGATCAGACCGACGTGGTTTTCCTTCGGGTTGCCGACGCTTAGGTTCAGCGTGGTGTCGCCTTCCTTCATTTCGACGTCGGAGTAGCCCGGGATCTGAGTCCCCTTCTTTTGCTCGCTTGAATCGTTGTCGGAGACTTCGATTCCCGGATCCCAGCCGTCTCTGATGATACCGACGACGCCCTCCGGCTTGTCGGAATCAGTCTGGTCGGTCTTGTCGAAGAAGCCTGTCATTGTCAGGACGCCCATCGCTGCGGCTGCCGCCGACAAAATGACGGCTGTGATAACAATAATCAGGATCTTCGCTTTATTATTCTTGTTTTCGTCCAATTACGATATCTCCTTTAAACAACACGATTTATCGTTCGACCATGGGAGCGGCAGCGCCGCGTAAAAAACAATTTTACAGCGCTGCCTTTTGGGAGTTGATTAATTTGATTTACGGCGGCCGCGTGCAGATACGAACGCACCTGCGAGAGACAGCGCCGCTATCGCGAACATAAGAGCGACTGTGTAAGCATCGCCGAAGCTGCCGCGGGCACCCGTCTTGGGCGTATCGGCCTTGCCTTCTGTGACGTTACCATTGCTGCTCGTTTTATTCGCAGCAGAAGATGTTGTATTCTTCTTCGAGCTGTTATCGCTCGATGCAGAGCTGTTCTTTGAAGAGGACGTGCCTACAACGGCGAACGAAACGGCCTCGGGCGCTTCAAACGTCGCCTTGTTGTCCTTGATAACTACGTTCTCCACCTTGACTGCTTCGCCGTTCTCATTGATTGCGACGATGGAATCGCTGCTGCTCGTGACAGGAACTGTGATCGTCACGCCGCTGCTCCAGAGCTGACCGGGAATGTAGTTGCCGTTTTCGTCGGTCGTCGTTACGGAATAAGCAGCCTTGACAGAGCCTTCTCCGCCGACAGACTCAAACTGAGCGTATTCGGGATCGGAAGCCGGCATCTGAGCGTATGCAGCATTGAGAGAGCTGTGCATCGTACCTGTGACGGTGATCTTGCCGTTCATAGCCTTGATCGTGCGCTGCTCGAGGAAACGTCCCTTGACAAGCGGATAGCTCTGATTGAAAACGAGCTTTCCGTATGTGCTCTTGATCCATTCGACGGAATCGTCCGTAACGGAGTTGAGCTTATCTACGAATGAAGTCTTTATCATATCCGAATTATTGACCATCTCACAGCCTGCGCCGAGCGGAGTCTCGTTGCTGCTTCCGAGCGTGGGGATATTGTTGACCTTCGTGTAGAATACGTTTTCGATCTTGTCGGAATTATTTCTGACTGCGACGGACGCAAGGACAGTCTTATAGTCGCCGTTCTCGTTGCCGGAGTTGTAGCAGCTTGCGATTGTGCCGCTGTTCTCGCAGACGAGACCGCCGCTCTCCTTGCACGCAGCGGAATTCGTGCCGATCGGGCCGTTGTTGGCGCTGCCGTAGATCGTTCCGTTGTTTACGCAGGCAATGCCGGCGCATTGCGTACCGATAACGTAAGCAGAGCTTCTTGTGCCGGTGATCGTGCCGTTGTTTACAGCCGTAACTCCTCCTGCCTGTGCGCCTGCGACGAAGGAATTGTACTCGGAGATCTTCTTCCCCTTGATCTTCTTTGTCGTCGCGAGGTTTACGCCGCTGGTGCAGTGGTCGATCGTACCGTTGTTTACAGCCGCGATGCCTCCTGCGTACTTAACGCTGAAATCGTCGGCAAAGTCGCAGTCGATTACGCTTATGTCTTTCACGAGACCGCTTTTGCCAATCACGCCGAACATACCGCTGTAATCACCGCTGTTGACGTTCAGACCTATGACCGCATAGCCGTCGCCGCTGAACGTGCCCTCGAAGGGCTTGTCCTGAGTGCCTATCGGCATCGTCCAGACGGAATCGTCGGGAGCGACGATATTCTTTCCGAGGCGTACATTCGCCTTACCGAAATGCTTGTAATCATTCGATACATTGTTCGCGAACTCTACTAGCTCCTCATACGTATTGATAACAAGATCGACCGTATCGAAATCGACAGCGGTATCTGTTGATGTATCCGTTGACGTATCTGTTGACGTATCTGTTGATGTATCTGTTGATGTGTCGGTTGATGTATCTGTTGACGTGTCGGTTGATGTATCTGTTGACGTTTCGGTTGATGTATCCGTTGACGTGTCGGTTGATGTATCTGTTGATGTGTCGGTTGTTGTGTCGGTTGTTGTGTCCGTTGTTGTGTCTGTTGATGTGTCTGTTGCTGTGTCGGTATCGGAGGGATTCTCCTTATCGGCGAACTCAGGGATAAGCAGGAAATCCTCAGTCGCTTTATCCTTGAGGATCACCATGAACGATGTCTCGCTCTCGCTCTTGTCCTTATCGTAATATACTGTGCCCGTCTGAACGCCCACACACTTAATATGCTTCGGATAATGGTTCTCGTCGCATATGAAATCGCCCGTTATCGTGTTATAGATCGGCGCCAGGAATACAGGCTCCTTTGTATACTGCTGCGTGGAATAATCCTCAACGCGGATATACGACGTCGGTTTGCCGCTTTCATCATAGATGAACTTATCGGAATCCGGCGTCACCATGTGACCGGTATCCGTTTTAGTGTTGATAGTAATGTTGTAATTCAGCACTTGAGCGGTACAGGTAACAACAGTTTCGCTGCCGTTTGTTGCCGAAGCGACAGGAGCACAATAATAGCCGTCTACGACCTTGCCCGTACTGTCGTTGATTACTTCAATATCGGAAATGCCGTAGCCTTTCGGCATTGTGACATAAAAATCAACGAACTCGTTCATATCGGAGTATATCTTTTCAATGTGCGAGGTTTTGGAGAACGACGCGGAGGCGTTATCCGCCTGACCTAACGAAACAACGTAGTTGTTTTCCTTTGTGGAAAGGGAGAACTCGGCGTTGCCGTACGGCATTGTGTATTGGAAAACGTAGTAGCCCTGCTCGTCGGGAACCATTTTTTCAAAGTCCGAGGTGTCGAGGAGAGTCTCACTGCTGCCGCCGTTTTTGCTGATTTCGAGACGATCCGGCTTACCGCTCTGCCCCTTCATTTTGATCGTAAGCAGCTTTCCGCTTTCGGCGTTCATGCTCTGATCAACACCTATCGAGTTGCTGCTGCCGTCGCAGGAGATCTGAATATCGCCCTTGCATCTAGCCGCCATCTTTGTGCTGACTGTGCCCATAAAAGGCTCTGACGATATCTGCGAAAGGATAACGCTGTACGCGAGATCCTTTGAGCCGCTGTGACCATTCATGTCAAGCTCGTCCTCGTCGTCCTTGCTGCTGATGGAAAGGTCGCCCGTTGAGTACTGCTTTGTGCCCGTGAGCACCTTGTATTTAATGTAAGATGTGCTCACATAGTGCCAGTTGCCGTAGCGGTACTTGCTTGTGAGGATATAGCAGTCTCTGTAACCGCCGTCGTTATCGTTCTGCTTGATATGAGGCAGATACTCCGTCGTACCGTTGAGATAAGCGTTTATCGAGCTGCCCTTGTACGAGAAGAAATTCGTGTCGAAAAGCGGATCGACAGCGTCGCAGCTGAGGTCTGTTATCGCATGGAACGTGTTCTTGCCGTCCGACATCGGCTTCATCAGATTGGTGTAGTCGCATGTAGGCGTGTGGATATCGGCGTCGAATTTTAGCCCCATTTTATGGTCAAGGTTAGAAACGGCAATAGCGTCGCCCGTGCTGAACTGATTAGGATCGAGTATGTAGAAAACGTGGCTTCCCGTGTTGGTGTGCGTCATCACCTTGTTGAAATACACCTCGGAGCCGATGTATTCTGCGTTATCTATATTTGAGTTGTCCTGAACGCGCTTTCGGGAATCTATGCCTTCCGTGTTATCGTCGGCCTCGTCAAAGTAATCGTGCTCTGTCTCGTAGCCGTTGATCGTCAGCTTCGTGCTGATTGCATCCTCGGGGCGCATATAATCGCTGAGCGAAAGGTTGATCGAGCCGACCATAGAACCCACGCCGTCAACATTCATCTTGGCGGTGATCATATCTTCGATCTTGCTGTTTACGCAGCCGCTGCCCGTGTTCATAAGATCGTAGAACCTTTTCTGGAAACCGAGGTAGCCGTTGTAGTATTCGGATTTATCGCCGTACTCCGCCTTGAGGAATTCACCCTGCCTGAAAAGATACTCGTTGTACATCATCTCAACGAGAACTATCTGGAGGATCTGCTTCTCCATTACAGCGTGGAGATACTTATACTGCTGGTGGCTGAACGGGAACGCCTGATAAGCAAACTGAGCCGAATAAAGCGCAACGGAGCCTGACGTCAACGAATCGAACGTAAGGCGCGACGCAAGCGACATTATGAGGTTCTCAAACACCATATTTATGTTGCTGTCTTCAAACATCAGCTTTTCAAGCGACTCAACATTGTTCTTTTCGATCGGGATTGTGTCCGGGTACATTGACGAGAACGCGAAAATGAGCTGCTCGAAATCCTTGTCGAGCGTCTCCTGCGGAGCGCCGTCCATCGCGTCGTCGAGATACTGCCTGTACCACTGGAGCGCTTTTGCGGCGTTGGCGCTGAGGATAACATTGTCAACGTCCTCGCTCCACTGTCTCTCGGCGAGAGAACGCGCCGTTTTGATCTCGTCCGTTGCGAGAACAGATTCAACGAGAGCAAAGCTCGTGTCCATATCGGACTGGATATTTTCAAGCTCCTCCATGACCTGCTCGCACATATCTCTTACAGCGACCTCGGAGGCGTCCATGAACACCCATTCGTTAATAAACGAAATTGCTTTCTCCGCGCCGCCGTGACCGGAAGCGCCTGTCGCCTCGCCGACCTCGTCGAGCGCTACGCTGCAAACGCGCATTCCGGTATCTATCAGTTTATCAACGGCAAATTCCGTGAGTACATTTCCCGAATTCGCCTGACTGACCTTTGCAGCCTGAGCGATAGTCGGAGCCGTGAATGTGAACATAAGGCACATCACAAGTGCGATACTTACGATCTGCCGCCGTAAAGAAAAACTTATTTTCATAAACAAATCACTCCTGGGCGGATAAATTCCCGCATTATTTATGGTTATGATTATACTATCGAATGAATAATAAATCAATAATTCGTGCACGAAATGCGGTTTTCCTGCATGAATGACAGAAAACAGAAATTATTATCTAAGGAGACACTGATTAAATCGAGTGCCCATATCGCGTAGGGATTTTTCAGGCAAATTGGTTGAAAAATCCGCAGTAATACTGACGTATTTCAAGGATTCCCTAATTACTGTTTTATACGGCATCAGCCCCTGCTGTTTCCATTTAATAAGGTAGTGCAGGAGCCGGAAATATCAGTTATATACTCTCAGAAAATCAAGCATACACTTACCGAAACCGGGAGCCGTATCATACAGCGCGTGACCGAAGCCGTTAAAGAACCTCACTTCGAGACGGTCATTTTTTTGAAGGTGCTTCCGGATTTCCTCGTACGGTTTTCCCTGAATCACGGCGTCGTACTCGTCCGCGGCAACCAGCACGGGGCAGCGTATGTTATCCGCCTTTTGACGAACATCAAAGCCCTTTATGCCGTTTGCAAGAATAATAAACTTCTTTAATTCGGCGTCGGTGACAGTCGTCGCAAACATACTGAAAGCGTCCTTGTTCTGCTCAAAGAATTCTTTGGGGTAAACCTTTTCACCCAAAGAGAGATACAAGCCTTCGCTGTCTTTTCTTTCGGCAAAGGATATCCATTCGCGAATTACTGAAAAACGCCCTTCATCAACGTGCATAGCCGTGGACACAAGCACGAGCTTTTCCACAAGCTCCGGGTACTCCGACGCTATGACCATTGACATCATGCCGCCCTGAGACGTGCCGAAAAGCGATATGCGGTCAAGCCCCAGAGACTTCATAACCGATACGGTGTCGAGCGCCATATCGCGGACGGTGTAAACGGGCGGAACGTCGGCGCGGCGGTCGAAAAGATAGACGGTAAAGTCGTTTGAAAATTTCTCATACTGCCGCACGATCGCCGGAGCGAAGGGGATCACGCTCTGAATGCTCAGCCCCGGAAGGATCACGAGGATCCTGCTCCCGCTGCCGAATTTGAGGTACTCCATCGAAAAGCCGTTGACCGAAGCCTTCTCCGTCGTGTAATTCACAGTCGCCACTCCTTTGCTGTATGATGATCTGTCTGCGCATTAAAAGGAACTGCGTCAGATCACTTCTTTGTTACGCCGTCGCCGTAGATCGTTGTCCAATCGTTCTTCATGGAGATCGGAACCCAGTCGAACTCCTTGCAGAGATCGAACATCTTGTTTGCCTTTTCAACATTGCCGTTTTCTCTCTCCGTATCGTCGCAGCAGAGCATAAACGCAAGGCTCTTGTACTTATTGTTGCTTGTAACGTACTCCGCCATACTGGAGTCGCCGGTGGAATTGCCGAAGGAGAGGACGGGCTGAACGCCGATCTCCTGCGCGATAACTGTGACCTTATTCATCTTGAGGTTCTTGATAAGGAACTTGCCGCCGAGAACGAGCTTGTCGTCGTCGTCATAAACGTATTCGAGTCCGTCAGCGTCGTCCTGATCAGGCGCAACGAGCGTTTCGTCGGAGCCGATGATCTGTCTGTTCGGAATATCGAGCGGAGAATTGTCGATGATGCCGCGGACGATGAATCTGTCTGTTCCGCTTACGATGTATACGGTGAAATCGTTCATCTGGAGGTAATTAACGACCTCGACCATAGGCTTGTAGAAGCCGTCGCCGCGCTTCATTCCGTCGTAGCTGGGCATATCCTGCTTCTTGAATTCCTGGATATAGTCGTTGAATTCCTCCTGAGTCATGCCGGAGAACGCGGAAGCTACCGCCTTGCCGTGATCCACCTCAAGGCCCTCGGCAGCCTTGCCGCCTTCGTTGATCGTCTTAATCTTCTCCGCTACCTCCTTTTCAAAGTCAGAAGCCTTGTCCTTGTAATCGGGATCCTCGGTGACTCTGTAAAGAAGCATCGTGTAATCGAAGTAGTTGGGATCGGTCTCGCAGAAGAGCGTGCCGTCGAGATCAAAAACTGCGATCCTGTTTTCAACGGGGATAAAATCGGCGCTGCTCTCGTCGCATACCGCGGTAACGTAATCTGTGAGCTGCTTCTTGGCGTCGGCGTTTTCCGTCCACGACGAAAGGATATCAACCACTCCGTCTGCCGGCAAGGTTTCCGCCTCGTCCGAGGGGGCGCTCTCGCTTACGGACTCCGTCACTGCGGACGAAGCGGACTCGTTGTCCGTCTCTACGTTTGCCGCCTTATCGCAGGCTGCCATAGAAGCAGCTGCCAGAAAAGCCATAATAACGGCGGCAATTCTCTTACTCTTTCTCATTGCTGTTTACTCCTCTGATACTTTTTTTGTTATGATAAACTCGACCGTCTCGCCCTTGACGCCGACTGAGATCTCGTCGGCTATGTTCGCTGCGATCGACTTTTCAAGCTCGTCCCATGCTGTACTCTCGCCGTCCTTCTGCTGCTCAACGGCGCTTTTATAGTCTGAGAGCTTCCATTCGGAAGCGTCCTCAAAGGAAGGCGCCGAAGCTGCCACGCTGTCCTTACAGCCGAGCCAGTAAAGCTCTACTACGTTCTTTATCTTGCCCATAAAGCCCTTTGCACAGGCGTTTTTGCCGCTTGTTGACGCTTTGAGAAGCTCCTCACGCTTCTGCGCGCTCATTCTGCCAAGCTCTGCTTCAAGGCACAGACGGGCTGTTCCGTCCCGGTACTCCGCCCAGAATTCGGCGTCAAAATCGCCGCCGATCTGACTTACCATACCGAGCATTTCCTCTGAAAGCAGGCGAATGTGGAGCCTGTCCCTGCGTGAGATGGAAAGGTAATCGGCGAAGCGCTCCAGCTCCGCGAAGGCCTCTTCCCTGCCGGCGCCCCTGTTGTTTACATACACCTTACTCGTAACCATTTATTCACCTCATTCGATCGTAAGAATATCGACAAAGCCGGTGATGTCGAATATCTCCATAACCATTTCGGAAGCGTTCTTGACTATCATTGAGCCCTTTTTATTCATAGCCTTCTGCGCGGAGAGAAATACCCGCAGACCGGAAGAGGAGATGTACTCCAGATCGGTCAAGTCAAAAACGAGTGTCTGAACACCGTCGAGGCACGTATCAAGCTCCTTTGAAAGCGTGGGTGACGTTGATGTATCGAGTCTGCCCTCAAGGGCGATAGTCAGCTTGCTTCCTTCCGTTGTCTTTTTGATCTTCATAAATTAAACCTCCGTATTTATTTGATTTGTTTTTTTATCGTCAGAATATTACAGCCGTTTTCGGATCTGTAACTCATGTCGTCCATCGTTTTCTTGACCATCAGGATACCAAGACCGCCGATCGGTCTTTCCTGAACAGAAAGCGTGATATCGGGATCTTCCTTTGCGAGCGGATCGTAGGGCGTTCCGCTGTCGGTCAGTGTTATCTCCGCAACGCCGTTCTCGCAGGAATACTCTATGGTCACGCTGCCCGAACCGGGCGGGTAAGCGTAGCTCGCAATATTCACGAAAAGCTCTTCTACGGCGACCTCGATCTGCATCTGAGCCTTCATTCCGCATTCATCACGTTCGAGGTTTTCGACAACGAAGCGCAGAGCCTCTTCAAGTTTTTCCCTTTCGGCAGGCAATTTCAGTTTTGCTTTCATACTTCCACCTCCTATGTTCTCTTTACACCAAGCATAGTAAGATCGTCAAACTGCTCCGCCGAACCGACGAATCCGTCTACACCTGCCTTAACATTTTCAAGCATTTTCTGCGGCTCGGCGTCCGGCTCGGTGTTAAGAGCATCAAGAAGCCTCTCCATGCCGAACTGCTCGTTTTCGGCGTTATTCGCCTCCGGAACTCCGTCCGTATACAGGAACAGCGAATCGCCGTGATCCATCTCAAATTCATACTGGCGGTATCTCATACCCTCCATGCCGCCGAGGACGAAGCCGTGCTTATCCTTGAATATCTCGAACTTGCCGCTTTTCCCCTTGAGGACGGGGTACTCATGACCGGCGCTCGAAGCCTTGACCTTTCCGGTCGATATCTCGAGGACGCCGTACCAGACGGTCACGAACATATCGGATTTATTGTCCTTGCATATCTTCTCGTTCGCCCTTGTCAGGACTTCGGCAGGCTCCATGCCGCCGATCGCGAGATTTTCAATCAGGATCTTCGACGCCATCATGAAGAGCGCAGCCGGGATACCCTTTCCGGAAACGTCCGCCATGACCATGCCGAGGTGGTCGTTGTCTATCAGGAAGAAGTTGTAGAAATCGCCTCCGACCTCCTTTGCCGGAGTCATTGAAGCGTAGAGGCTGAAATCGTCTCTGTCCGGGTACGGAGGGAACATATTCGGTAGCATATTAGCCTGGATCTGCGTTGCGAGGGCAAGCTCCGTACTGATGCGCTCTTTTTCGGCGGTGATCTTTGTGATATGCTCGATATACTTCTTCGTCTTCTTTGAGAGATCGTCGAATGATTCCGCAAGAACCTCGATCTCGTCGTTAGTCCTGTAAATATCCTTCATCTCAAACAGCTTTCCTGTATTCGCCCCTACGACGATCTCATTCGTCATAGATTCGATCGGTCTGACGATCCTGTTTGCAAGGATCATTGCTGCATAGATCGCGATGAGCACTATCAGCGCGACGGTCAGGAGCACGAGCTTATTCACGTTAGACATCACAGACTTGAATCTCTCGGTGAATTCTTTATTGATCCTCAGATATTCGTCGAGGAGCATTTTTGTAGGCAGCTCGGTGGTATCCTTGTCAACGACCGAAATCACTGCCCAGCCGACCGTCTGTATCGGCGAGCCGATCATGTAGTAGCCCTTTGAGTCAACGGTGATCTCCGTGAGCTGCGTTTTTTCTTTCAAAGAAGAAGCTGCGAAATTGGCAAGCTGCTTGTTCTCGCTTTTTCTGATATCCTGCGCGACATCGGAGACCTCAACATTAAAAAGTCCGTTGTCCTGGGGCGCAAAAATGACCTGCCCTTTGTCGCTTATTATACAGATAAAGCCGCTGGCGGAATTCGAGGATCTAACGTAATCTGACATCTCCCCGAGGAAGAGGTCTGCGCCAACAACGCCGACAAGCTCGCCGTTCGCGTAGACCGGAGCAGCGCACTCTATACCGATATTGTCAGTGTATGTATCGACCTCGATACCGGTAAAGAACAGCTCGCCCGCTTCTGCGGCGCCGGTATACCAGGGGCGCTCACGGACGGGGAAAGACATCAGCTTTCCGTTTTCATCAAATTTATTTGCGGAGCTGTCGTCAACGCAGAGATGCGTTCCGTCGGCAAGACCGAAATAGCAGTTGTGGAGATAATCGGAGCTTTCGCACATCGCGATCATCGTTCTG
>CADAYJ010000045.1:0-12935 GCA_902792115.1 uncultured Ruminococcus sp.
ATCTGCTTGACAACGTGGCAAACGCCGTAACGGTATCGGTCGTAAGGAAGGTGCTGAACGCCGTATCCTTTATGGCTCATTATCAGAATTTCACGGTGGGTATACTTAATCTCGCCGATATCATCTTCTTCCTGTCGATCATCGCGCTGTTCGTTTTCCTGACGGTACGTGTGATCGAGAAGAAGCGCTGGAGCTAAGGAGGTGTGCGGCAATGAGTAAGAAGAACAACAGCAAGGGCAGCAGCGCTCCCGAAAAGACGGAGAGCGAAGAAAAGCTGACTCTCGAAAAGGAAGAGGAGACTGCGGCTGCAGCCGGGGAAACCTCCGAAGAAACAACCGAAGAAACAACCGGGGAAACGACCGAAGAAACGACCGAAGAAACGACCGAAGAAGCGACCGAAGAAACGACCGAAGAAACGACCGAAGAAACCGCCGAAGAAACCGCCGAAGAAACCTCCGCCGAGGAAGACGACGGCTCTGCGGACGACGAAAAAGACTCACAGGACAAGGAAGAAAAGCCGAAGAAGAAGGAGAAGAAGCTCACCCCGGAGCAGGAGCAGAAGCGCGCGCAGCGCAAAGCCCGCCGCTCCCTCAAGGCGAGAGCCTTCAGGAGAGGCTGGTTCTCGATCGCGCTCGTAGCGCTCTTTATCGCGGCGGTCATAATGCTGAACCTTATCGCGTCAACGCTCGTTGAGAAGGTTCCGGCGCTCGCTGTTGACACGACAGGCTCGAGCAATTTTGACCTCACGGACGACACGAAAGATTACATCTCGAAGCTCAATGAGGACATAAAGATCATTGTTCTCGCAGACGAGAAGACGTACCGCGAGGGCGGCGAGTATTATATCCAGGCGGACTCCCTGCTTCACAAGTACAAGGATAATTCCGACCGCATCACGCTTGAATTCCTCGATCTTGCGGATAACCCGACGTTCACGAGCAAGTATCCCGACGACGAGCTTACGCAGTACGGCATTATCGTCCAGGGAGAGGACAGCTACCGCTATCTTACGACGAGTGATTATTTCGACGTTCAGGTTGATTACAGCTCGTACCAGTATTATATCGCCGGCAGCAAGGTAGAGGAGGCTGTGACGTCCGCGATCCTCAACGTAACGCTCGACGAGAAGCCGAAGGTGACGTTCATTTCCGGCATCACGGGCGAGAAGTACGGCTCGTTCATGACGTACCTTGAAAACAACGGCTTCGAGACGCAGGAGATCTCACCGGCGATCGACGAGATCCCGGACGATACAAAGGTACTCGTTCTTTTTGCGCCGAACGTAGACCTTGACTCCGCTTACGTTGACAAGATCTCCGAGTTCCTCCACAACGGCGGCAGCTACGGAAGGCAGCTTCTCTATCTGCCCGGCTCGTCGCTCTCAAAGCTGCCGAATATCGACTCGCTCCTGGAGGAGTGGGGCGTTGAGGTGGACAACGGCTACGCTGTCGAGAACGATATGAGCAAGATCTCGCAGATCACGTACGGCGTATACCTCTTTGCGTCGGAGTACAGCGACACGACGTACACGGAGCAGATGAAGAATCCTTCGCTCCCGTTCTGCGTGTTCTACGGCAACGGCATTTACACTCATTCGATCAATATCCTCGACCAGGCTAAGGCGAAGACGCTGCTCAAGCTCTCCGACAAAAGCACCGTTATCTATCCCCCGGATACGGGCGACAACGCGGAGCCGAAGGAGGTCGAGGCACCCGGAGCGGCAGTCGGCGTTATCGCGACGAAGAGCGCCGCGAAGAACGACACGGACAGCGACGCCGCAGAGGGCGCAACGACGTCCGATTCCTCAAATATCGTCGTTATCGGCTCCAACTATGTCGTTACCGATTCGTTCCTGAATTCCGGAATGTACGGCAACGCTTCCTATATGCTCTCGCTTCTCAATACGCTTGTCGGCAGGGACAACGTCGGCATCTCCGTTGAATCGACGAAGCTCGATACCGACTCCATCAGCGTAACGTCCGCACAGCTCGGCGTGTTCACGATCGTGTTCGTAGTGCTGCTTCCGCTTGCGGTGCTCGTTTCCGGCATCGTGATCTTCATGAAGCGCCGCAATAAGTAATGTGAGGGTGACGAAATGAAAAAAACGACGAAAACTTTGATAATAGCTGTCTCGGCGGTCGTTCTGCTCGTCGGCGTGTTCCTTCTTGTTTATTTCCTGCTTCCGCAGCAGGAGGATCCGAAGGAAAAGACGTCCGACGAATACGCCTCCGAGACGGAGTCCGAGGTTCCGGCGGAATATCCGCTCATTTCCCATGTTCCGGCGGATATCGAGACGATCGAGGTAGACAACGAGACGGGCAAATACACGCTTAAATCGGAGACGCCGACAACGGAGGTCACCGCCTCCGACGGAACGACGTCACTCGCGACGGAGGCGACCGTTTACACGCTCGTGGGATACGAGGATATGGAGCTGCTTTCCGGCTCTCCCGATACGCTTGCCAACGACGCGGCTTCCGTAACGGGCAGCAAGATCGTTGACGACGGCTCGCACAAGTCCGATTTCGGCTTTGATTCTCCGAGAGCCACCGTTACGGTAACGTACAAGGGCGGCGAAACGGCGACGATCATAGTCGGCGACGACGCTCCCGACAACAGGGGCGCGTACATCATGGTGAAGGGCGACGACAACGTATACCTCACACTGAGCGACGCCGTGGACGGCTTCCTCATGGGCGCAATGGGCATGATCTCAACGGAGATCGGCTCTGCGGCGGAGGACGACGCGAACAACGTCTTCACGAAGATGGTATTCGGCGGCGAGCTTTTCGGCGGCGACGTCAAATTTGAATACGCGAACAGCGAAGACTTCTCCGAGACGTACAGGATCGTATCGCCCGACAATGTTCTTGCTGACGAGGAGACCGTGTCGTACATGATGAACAACGTCAGGAACCTCACGGCAAAAGAGGTCGTTTCCGTCGGCGCGAAGGACGAGCAGATCAAGGAGTACGGTCTTGAAAAGCCGTACGTAACGGTCGAGGCGGAGTACCCCGACATCAAGGTCAGCTACAAGGCGTCGAAGCCGGACGGCGAGGGCGTGTTCTACCTGCTTTCCGACGGCGTAATCTACAAGATGAGCACGGACACCGTTCCGTGGGTGCTCAACGACTACAATGCGTGCATCACAAAGAACGTGCTTCGTCCGAAGTACGGCTCCGTTGAGGGAATAGAGGTCGAGATCGGCAAGGACAAGTATGACTTTGACATCAAGACGGAGACTGTTCCCTCCGACGACACCGATCAGACGGTCACAAAGACGAATGTCACCTGCAACGGCAAGGCGATCGACGAGGATAAATTCAACACGTTCTACCAGAACATCGTCTCTGCCGAGCGCAGCGGCGGCGTTTCGGACGTCTCCGACGGCGGCAAGGCTCTCCTGAAGGTGACATACCGCTTCACCGACGGCTCGTCCGGCTCGGCGGAGTACTTCGCAGGCGAAAACAGAAAGTGCCCCGTTCTTGTAAACGGCTCGTTCGGTACGCAGGCGTATGAGACGTACGTCACAAAGATCGTGGAGGACACTCCCGTTATCGCTTCAAACGAGGCAGTAAAGAGCATTTATTAATAACAAACGACCGCGCCCCTGCCGATTTCGTTCGGAAGAGGCGCGGTTTTCATTTAAAAGAGTTTGTATCAGAAGGGGGCGTGAGCTTATCGCTGCTCTTTCCTTCTGTCGGACTCCGCCTTGGAGAATACGCACCCGCAGTAGTCCTGCCGGTAAAGCCCGTATTCGCGCGAAAGCTCGATGGAGCGCTTGTATCCCTCGCGCTTCTTGAAGTCCGAGGGCAGCCACTTTACGCCGTATTCAACGGCAAGCTGCTGCCCCAGCTCGTTGAGAAGCTGAGCGTCCTTCAGGGGGCTGATCGTGAGCGTCGTGGCGAAATAATCGTCGCCGCGCCTGCGCGCCTGACTTGCGGCAGCGCCTAGCCTGAGCAGGAAGCATTCGCGGCAGCGCGCGCCTCCCTCCGGCTCCTTTTCAAGCCCCTTGACAGCGTTGTAAAACTGCGAGCTGTCGAAGCCCTCGTCGATATACGAAACGGGGTGCTTCGTTTTCATTTCGCTTATGAGCCGCTTCTGCTCACCGCTGCGGCGCGTGTACTCCTCGTCGGGGTAGAGATTCGGGTTGTAGTAAAAAACGGTGATTCTGAAATACTGCGAAAGGTATTCGATCACGTAGCTGCTGCAAGGCGCGCAGCAGCTGTGGAGAAGGAGCGTCGGAACGCGCCCTTCCTTTTCGAGAGACGCGGTAAGCGCGTCGAGCTGCTTCTGATAGTTTACCTTGTTCATCTTATCCGAGTACGATATCCGCGATCTCGTCGGCTGTCTTTACGATCATTTCCGCGCCTGCCTTTTTCAGCTCGTCGTAGCCGCGGAAGCCCCATTCTACGCCGCAGAAATCAACGCCGCCGTTCTTCGCCGTGTTGAGATCAACATTGCTGTCTCCGATGTAGAGGCAGCGCGCCTTGTCTGCGCCAAGCTCGCCGAGCATCGCGTAGAGCGAATCGGGCTTCGGCTTGCGCGGATAATCGTCGCGCTGGCCGTATACTGTATCAATCAGGCTGCTGTCGAAGAGGGCGCCGACGATCCTCTTCGCGAAATCGTCCGCCTTGTTTGAGAGGACGCCGATCTTAACGCCGTTGTCCTTGAGCTTTACGAGAAGATCGGTAATGCCGGCGTAGGGGTGAGTGTTTTCAAGGCATTTTTCCTCGTAGATCATGTTGAACGTGCCGAAGACGGAGCGCAGCAGCTTCTCGTCCTCCGCCTTTTCGCCCATCGCGTTGGAGACGAGGTTCATGATACCGTTGCCGACGAAGTAGCGGTATTCCTCAAGTGTGTGCGTGGGGAGGTCGAAGAGCGCGAGAGATGCGTCGCAGCTCAGAGCGAGATCCTTCAGGCTGTCTGCAAGCGTGCCGTCAAGGTCAAAGATGCAGACGTCGTAATTTTTGTTCATGTGTCATTTCTCCTTTTTCCTTTTTCTTTCCTCTATATATGTAAACGTAAAACGTCATACTCTATTTTGTGATGAGAACCGCGCGGACGGGCGACGCCTCCATGCCGCCGAGCTTCAGCGGCAGCGCGCAGAGAATGTAGTCTCCGTCGGGCGCGTTTGAGAGGTCGAGGTTTTCGAGGATAAGCGTGCCCTTCGAGAGCAGCTCCCTGTGAACGTCGTCCTCCTGATCGTCATACGAGATCGAAACGCTGTCCGTTCCGACGAGTATCATGGAATTGTCCGTAAGTACTCTTGCCGCGCTCAGCTCCAGCGAGGCGTTGCCGCTGCCGTGAATGAGCAGCCTCTTGCGGCAGTAGGGGAGCAGCTTGTCCATATCCTCTCCCGTCAGCACGCCGGAGAGCGTTACAACGGTACACGAGCCGTAGCACTTTTCGAGAGCGATCTTTTCCGCCGTGTCTCCTTCGGGATCGAAGTGATAGGGCGCGTCGATGTGAGTTCCGGAGTGCGGCGTCATACCCATAACGGAGAGATTGTAAGCCGAGCAGTCTGAGATGCGCCGTATCCATTTGAACATCGGCTGCGGATCGTCGGCGTAGTTTGCGGCTGTGAACGTCTCCGCCGAAATATCTATGATCCTCATTCGCGTCAGTCCTCCGTGATCTTTTCTACCTGTGTGAAGTCGATCGTGTCGCTCACACCGTCAAAAACGGCTCCGCTCACGTTCGGGGCGCTGGCGAAATAGCGGCTCTCGTAGTAGAGAGGGTAGAGGTAGCCGTATTCGATCAGATACTTTTCGGCGCTGCTCAGCGCGGAGATCGTCTCGTCAATATCGGTCGAATTCTGCGCCGTATCTATGAACTTGTCGTATGCCGGGTAATTGAGGTTGATGGAGTTGTTCGCCGAGTCACTTCTGAGCGACGAGAAAAATTCCATCGGTGAGTCGATCGCCGTGTTGAGCGGTGCGATCGCGATCTCGTAATCGCCGGATTCGATGCGCTGCTCAAGCTCGCTGCGCGTGAGAGCCTCCTTGTTGAAGTAGCAGCCCGTGACGGCGTTCCACTCCTTTATGAGCTTTGTAACGATCTGCGAGGACGTTTCGTCGTTTAAGTGAAGTATCGTGTAGGAGCTTTGAAGCTTGATGTCCATATCGGCAAGCTCCTCTGCCGCCTTGCCGAACATCTGAGCCGGATCCTGCGCTCTGTCGAGCTTCACCGTTCCGACCGTCTTGCGGTAATTCTTTCCGCCGAAGGAGACGCCCGTCGAGATGAGCTGCGACGTCTTGATGTAGCTTTCGGGAACATCAGAGAGAAGCTCCTGCCTGTCGAGAGAGCCGAGAAGCGCCACGCGCAGCTTCGCGTTTTTGAACGCCTTGATGTCGGTGTTGTAGCAGATGCCCCAGAGCGTGCTGCACGTCGTCTCAACGGGGAGATCGTTCTCCTTCGCGCGAAGGAGCTGATTTCCGAAGATCTCGCAGATGTCGGTGCTGCCCGAGGTGAGCGCCGCGACCGGATCGGCAGGCGGCTGAGCTATCGTGAAGTTCACGCCGAGCGGAATTGCCTTGCTGCCGCCGGAGTATTCGTCGCTCCTGCGGATATAGATATACTTTCCGTGATCCCAGCCGTAGTTCTCGCGAATGCGGAACGGGCCGTTTGTTATGAGCAGCTCGGGATCCTTGCCGTACTTGCCCTTTGTCGAGTTGAAGAAGCTCTCGCTGCACGGCATCGAGATGGGCTGTGCCAGAACGTCGAGCAGATTGTCCGCAGGGTATTCAAGCTCGATGGTGAGCGTCCTTTTGTCGGGCGCCGATACGCCGAGGGCGCTGCTGTCCGCCTTGCCCTGAGAGAACAGAGATGCGTTCTTTATCATGTAAAGGTCGGGCGCGTTCTCCGAGCGCGTTGAGGGATCGAGAGAGCGCGTGATGCCGAAGACGAAGTCGTCTGCCGTGACGGGCGAGCCGTCGCTCCACCTGCTGCCCTCAAAGAGCGTGAAGGTGTACGTCATGCCGTCTTCGGCGGTGTCCCACGTCTCTGCCATGCCCTTCCGGATCATTCCGCCCTCGCCCTTCCGGACAAGCCCCTCGAAGAGGTTCGTCACCAGCATCACGGAGGCGTAGTCGGCGGCGATCTGCGGATCGAGCGTCAAAGGCTCCGCGCCGAGCGTGAATTCGATTATCTGATTTTCGGGGTGCGGCTCGTCGTCCGAGCAGGCGGAAAAGGAGAATATAACAGCCGCCGCAAGGAGCAGCGCCGCAAGACGTGTGAGGTTTTTATTCATGACGTTCGCTCCATTAACAAAACTACAAATCAATTATACCAGATTCGATTGTTACAATCAACAAATTAAACTACAAAGATTTATTCAAATTCACGGGTATTTCGTAAAAAAGTATACAATAATGCGTTGACGCCACAAAAATGACATTGAGGTTAAAAATCCGGGCATCAGTTTTAACAGAAAAACGGTTGACAAATCACCGCGTTTTATATATAATCAATAGTGTATATTGATCTGCATTTTTGCAAAATACGTACTCGGAGTAATGAAATGAAGGCTAATGTAAACGGCAGGGAGGAACGCAGACCTGCCAGGGAAGAAAAATTCAAGGTCACGCCGGAAATGCTGAAGGACGGCACGGTTCTCTGCGGACTCGTGCTTCGCTTTATCAACAACCGCAATCAGGAGAATATGTTCGCGCTGCTTTCGTGCCTGCGCGACAGCAATGTTTTTGTGCCGTGCGAGGTGAATATGAACGGGCGCGACCTCGAGATCGCAGGGAAGGGAGACAATCCCGTAATTTTCCCCGCGAAGCATAAGGTGACGATCAAGCCGCAGCTGTACAAGGCGACGGACGGCAACATCTATATGCCGTTCTACACAAGGCAGGAGAACGCGAAGCAGGCAGACCTTCAGGGCGCGTCGCTTGTGAACCTCCCGTATGAAAAGCTCGTGGAGATGCTCGGCGACAACGACGAATGCGGCTGCTTTGTCGTGGATCCGCACCTGTACAACGTGATCCTGGACGAGGATCTTGTGAGAATATCAATGGAGCTGCCGTCACGGCTCCCGAAACGATAAATTTTGAAATACGGAGGTATTCATTATGGGATTTTTTGACGATATCAGCAAAAAGCTAACAGCGGTCGGCCAGGAGGCATTCAATCAGGCTTCCGATTTTGCCGGTACGGCGCGCAACAAGGTGAAAACGCTCGATCTCGAAAAGCAGCTCAACGGAGTTTACACGGAGATCGGCAGAAGGTATTATGAGACGATCAAAAACAATGCTCCTGCGGAGTACGCCGAGCTTGTGCAGCGCGTAAAGGATCTTTCCGCTCAGGTTGAGCAGTACAAGGCGGAGTCGCGCAGAGAGCGCGGCGTGACGGTCTGCCCTAAGTGCGGCGCTGAGGTTCCTCTCGGAACTTCGTTCTGCAGCGCGTGCGGCGCGACCGTTCCGCAGCCCGGCACAGTCGCTTCTTTAAGATGCCCCTCCTGCGGCACGAATCTCCCGGCAGGCACGTCGTTCTGCACCGTCTGCGGCACTAATGTTCAGCAGGTTCAGCCGACAGTTACACAGATGCCCCTCGGTCAGGTCGATCTCTCCGGCGGCTCGATCTCGTCGTTCGGCGCTCCCGTTACGCAGCAGCCCGTTATGCAGGCTCCCGTGACTCAGCCCCCGATGACTCAGCCCCCCGTAACTCAGCCCCCGATGACTCAGCCCCCGATGACTCAGCCTCCCGTGGTGCAGGCTCCGGCGACTCAGCCGCCCGTTGCAGCGGCTCCCGTTGCCGTGAATATTCTCACAAAGCAGCCCGAGGCTCCGGCAGCGGCTCCGAATCTGCTCACAAAGCAGCCCGAGGCTCCGGCAGCAGCTCCGAATCTGCTCACAAAGCAGCCCGAGGCTCCGGCAGCACCGGCAGCACCGGCAGCACCTGCGGCACCGGCAAATTCCGGCTTCCCGAGCGGCGGCCCGTCCACGATCGGTATGGATATTGATACGAAGACGGTTTACGGCGACACGAACGCCTCCGGCTCGATCTCACTCCGGAAGAACTGATAGAAAGAACAAAGCCCTGTTCGTTTTGAGCAGGGCTTTTATAAGGAGAAAAGCAATGAATATCAAAGAAAAGGCAGAGCACGCCGCCGAGCTGAAGAGGCAGGGGCGCTGCAACTGCTGTCAGGCCGTTACGGCAGTCCTCGCGGACGAGACGGAGCTGTCCTCCGGTCAGCTTATGAAGCTCGCTTCCGGCTTCGCCGTAGGAATGGGAAATATGCAGGCGACGTGCGGCTCGCTGATCGGCGCCGTCATGGTCGCAGGAATGAAGACGGACGGCGCAGGAACGGTCCGCGCTGCACGCGCTATCTCCGAGAGCTTTGCCGGCAGGTGCGGCGCGGTAACGTGCAGGGATCTCAAAGGACTCGGAGCAGACGGCGTTTTCTGCCCGTGCGACAAGTGCGTCGAAAACGCGGTGCTCGCTTACGGCGAGGTCTTCGGTGAGAAATAATTGAAAGAGTGATCGTATGTCTAAGATCGTAGTCGGTATGTCGGGCGGCGTTGACAGCGCCGTCACGGCATATCTTTTGAAAGCGGCAGGTCACGACGTTATCGGCGTGACGCTGAAAACCTGGTCGGGCGCGGACGGCAGCGACGGCGGCTGCTGTGAGATCAGCGACGCGCGCCGCGTCGCGCAGGCTCTCGATATCCCGTTCTATACGGTACACTGCGAGAGCGAGTTCCGGGAGTGCGTAGTCATGCCGTTCGTCGAGGATTACCTCGCCGGCAGAACTCCGAACCCCTGCGTCGTCTGCAACCGCACATTGAAATTCAGCAAGATGATCGAGGCTGCCGACACGTTCGGCGCGCAGTATATCGCAACGGGGCATTACGCGGAGATCGTCCGCCTCGAAAACGGCAGGCTCGCCGTCAAAAACGCGGAGTTTGCGGATAAGGATCAGACGTATATGCTTTACCGCCTCACGCAGGAGCAGCTTGCGCGCACCTTGATGCCGCTCGGAAGGCTGCCGAAGAGCGAGGTCAGAGCGATCGCCGGGAAAGCAGGGCTGCCCGTCGCGAATAAGCCCGATTCTCAGGAGATTTGCTTCGTTACGAGCGGCAGCTACGCCGATTTCATCGAGGAAAACGCCGAGGGCTTCGAGCCGCGCCCCGGCAGCTTCGTTGACGAGAACGGCACCGTGCTGGGCGAGCACAAGGGTATTATCCATTATACCGTCGGTCAGCGGAAGGGGCTTGGCGTCGCCTTCGGAAAGCCGATGTACGTAAAGAGGATCGACGCGCCCGAAAATAAGGTCGTCCTTGCGCCGGACAGCGCGCTCTATTCGGGCTGCGTCACAGCCGACTGCCTGAATTTCCAGAGCATTCCCGACCTCCCGGAGGGCGAAACGATCGCGGCGACCGTCCGCATACGCTACCGCCACGCAGGCGAACGCGCGGTGATAACGCGCTGCGGCGGCTGCGTAAATATAGAGTTTGAGAAGCCGGTCAGAGCACCGGCTCCCGGACAATCGGCGGTGTTCTACGACGAAAACGGCTGCGTTATCGGCGGCGGAAGGATCGTCGGGTAAAATGATCGCTGCCGGTATCAAACGCGGAGACTAATCATGGAATAACAAAAACCGCCGCCCGGTCAGTGTGAAATTGTGAAATTATGGTGGATAGTATCAAACGCGGAGACTAGTCATGGAATAACAAGAACCACCACCGGAATTGCTAGTGGGCGCCTGCCCACAACTGCCAGCGGACGCCTGTCCGCCGGTTGACTTTTTTGGGAATCGGTGATAGAATAATACAGGTCACGAGCAACTGCTCGATCTAATATTTTTTAGGGAGTCATATTTCTATGAAAGCAACAAAGACAATTTCTCTGCTTTGTGCGGCGGCACTGCTCGCAGGCGTGCCGACAGCTCTTGACGCAAGCGCTGCACAGGCAGATAGAGTCGCAAGCTCCGGAGAGACCTCCGGAACGATCAAGTTCGATCCGGGCGATTGGGACGTGTCAGCGAAGAGAACCTGCTTCTATATATGGGACGATACCGGTGCCCAGACGATGTACGCGACGAAGAACGGCTGGACGGAAAGTAATCCGTGGGGCTCGAAAAAAACGTGCGGAACGGAAACGGAAGACGGCTTGATCGAGTCCTTTGAGTTTACGATCCCCGAGGGGCATGACGTGTATCTGATCGTCTTCAATAGTGAATCCGGTGTGCAGACGTACGACTGCCTGCTCACGGAGGACGCCTTCGGTGATACGGCGAAGAGAACGGGAACAACGTCCCCCTCCTACGACGGCGCACATCAAATAGAGGAGATCAAATTCGAGAAAAGCGGACTCACAACGCCTTTGATGATACTGCCCGACGGCAGGATAGTCGGTGAGTCCGTATCCAAAAATAACAGCAAGGAAAAGATCGCGGCAGAACACGTAGCGAGAAATATCGGCAGTTCTTCGGAAAGAACACTTACTCCGGAAGGAGCAGCCGAAATTTTTGAGCAGCTCGGCGTTAAGGCGGACGACGTGTGGGCGGAGTACTGCAAGCTCGATCAGAATAAATACTGGAATTACAACGAGAGAGCGGCAAAGGCGATGATCCGCCCGACGGGTTATACTCCCGAAAGCGGCGAGGTGCTGATCGGATTCGACTGGTATATTGGTTACAATTATGAGAATAATAGGGCGGATGCTGATTTCGTTGACCTTGAGAATCCCGGCGAGTTAAGCGATATTTGTCCGGCTGACATTACAGAAAATGTGATAAAGGAGCGTACGTGCGAGACGAGCGGCGTGACCGAGTATACGGCGACAGCATTCAGGGAAGGCGAGAAGTATACAAGTGTTAAGAAGGTGACGACGATTCGCACCGGCCACAAATACCGCCTCACAGGCTGGGAGTGGAGCGAGGACTACACTCAGGCGTGGGCGACCTTCACCTGCGACACCGATCCCTCTCACACAAAGACCATAGAAGCAAGGACGAGCGTTTATGAAGAGGATCCCGATACGAACAGCATGACGATCGAGGCTTCCTGCTACGCCGGATCAAGCTACGGCGGTTCGAGACTGGAATATTACGATCCCGATTATGACAAGAATTGTCCGTTTAGTGATGAAGAAAACGTATATTTCGCATCACTGGCTGACGTTGACGAGTGGGGATACTCTTACAGGACTTATTTTTACGAAACAATAACCGTCAATGCGGACGGACAGATCGTTGAGAAGATTGACGATCCGCAGATCGTAGCCAAGGAGGACGATAAAAAGCCCGAGCCGGAAACGGACACCGACGCCGAGATAAAGCCTGTGCCGACTCCCGACACCGACAGCGAGACGAAGCCCGAGCCGACACCCGACACCGACAGCGAGACGAAGCCCGAGCCGACTCCCGACACCGACAGCGAGACGAAGCCCGAGCCGACTCCCGACACCGACAGCGAGACAAAGCCCGAGCCGGACGATACGGATAAGGGCATCTGGGGCGATATGGACGGCGACGGCGTTATCACGTCCGGCGATGCGCTCATTATCCTCAGAGCGAGCCTGCTCTATTCGACGCTCACGCCCGAGCAGGAGGCGCTTGCTGACGTGAACTCCGACGACGTCGTTGACGCTCTCGACGCGATGTACGTTCTGAGAGCCTCGGTCGGCTTCGTTGACTTCGATATGATCGGAAAGCCGAAGAAGTAAATATTTCCTGACGGGGTGTGCGCCTGTGCGCGTGCCCCGTTTTTTTGCAAATTCATACATTGTTCGCAAAATGTTAATTTACAAGCGCCCCTGTCTGTGGTATAATCACAGGGCATAGTCGTTTAAGGCGCGAGCCTCAGCGGCAGGAATTTGTATTCAAGGGAGACACTGATTAAATCGAGTGCCAAAATTGCGCCGTCAGATTTCGCGGCAAATTGGACGAAAGAGCCGCCGGGTGCGGGTCTCCGGGGGAGACCTCT
>CADAYJ010000045.1:13007-30578 GCA_902792115.1 uncultured Ruminococcus sp.
CTATACTGACGTATTTCAAGGCTTTTGAGTTCAATTTGACCGAAATATGCAAGCAAGTTTGGTGCTCAGTCCGCAGGACGTGATTTATTCAGTGTTTCCCAAGATAAAACAGGAGCGGAATATATGAAGAGACTTATATCACTGCTGACAGCAGCGGCGATGCTCGCGGCCGTGCCTTTCTCGGCGTCGGCGGCAGGCGTCTCGCAGGAGAACGCGCCCGCAGCCGTCGTCAGCGTTCAGACGCCGGATACGCCCGACCGCCCGGAGGACTTCGGCACTCCCGACGAGCCTTCCGATACACCCGACACGCCGGACGCCCCTCCGGCAACGCCCGACACACCTGCGCCGCCCGTCAGGACTCCGGACGAGCCGGAGCCTTTGCCGGAGCCGACAGACACGCCCGACGAGCCGGAGCGGACAGACACGCCCGACGAGCCGGAAACGGCCGACGAGCCTCCGGAAAGCCCCGACACGCCCGACACACCCGATACACCGCAGACTCCGGACGAACCGGAGACTCCCGATAAGCCCGAGCCGGAGCCGGAGCCGAAGCCCGAGCCGAAGCCGGAGCCGCCGGAGGACACGACTGAGCAGGGCGACGTTACGGGAGACGGACTCGTCACGTCCGAGGACGCGCTGCTCGTTCTGAGGTACTCCGTCGGATTTTACGGCGATATCAGAGGCGACCGGAGGCGGTACGCCGATATGAACTCCGACAATGTGATCGACAGCTACGACGCTATGACGATCCTGCGCCTGTCGATAACGATCACGCAGGGCGAGATCAAAAGGCAGTCCGGCTCGACGGCTCAGAAGACGCGCGACGACTCGGCGTTCAGCGTCGGGATCGACGTTTCCGCGTGGCAGGGCAAGATCGACTTTAACAAGGTAAAGGCCGCCGGCATCGACTTCGTTATCATACGCGCAGGCTACGGCCGCGAGGTCTCCCAGAAGGACGTTTGGTTTGAACGCAACTACGCCGCGGCAAAGGCGGCAGGTCTTCAGGTCGGCGCTTACTGGTATTCATACGCGACGAGCGCGGACGACGCCCGCAAAGAGGCGTGGGCGTGCTTAAACTGCATCGCAGGCAAGAAATTTGAGTACCCGATCTTCTTCGACCTCGAGGAGGGCTGGCAGCTTGCAAAGGGTACGAGCTTCTGCTCGTCGCTCGTTTCGGCGTTCTGCTCGGAGCTTGAGAAGGCGCATTACTACGCCGGCTTCTACACCTCGACCTCCTTCGCGAACAACTGCCTTTCCTACGATGTCCGCACGCGCTACGCATACTGGGCGGCGGAATGGGGCGGAAGCGTCCACTACGCCCAGCCCTACGGCATCTGGCAGTACAGCGGCAACGGCCGCGTAAACGGCGTAAACGGAGCCGTCGATCTCGACTACGCTTACATCGACTACCCGTCGGTAATCAAGGAATTCGGCCTCAACGGGTACGAATGATGTCTCCTGCGATCGCGTTTGCACAGTATCGCGGCAAGGGGAAAGAGAAGCCGCGCCCAAGGTGACGCAAGACTGTATAAACAAACAAACGGCAGCCTTTACGGCTGCCGTGACTTTTTTTATCATTTCCCCGGAAGATCCTTGATGAGCGGCTTCAGCTCCTTGTAGATCAGCTTGACAGACTGGTTGTCGTAGATCTTCAGAAGATTGTGGTTGACCTGAGATTTCGTCTTTCCGGAGAGGACCGCGTGAACCGTATCATCCAGGATCTTGTCGCGGTCGCCGCTGATGGAGATCTCCCCGAAATTCGCCTTGATGAACTTGCGTATCTCCTCCTCGCGCTTGGAGTGATTCTTTTTCTCTGCCTTTTCGCTTATTTCTTCCTCCGCCTTCTCGCAGATCACCGTGCGCTTGAAGGCGTTGATCCCGCGGTGCTTGAATTCGCTGATCGGGCGGTCAAAGTCGCTGTCGTGCGAGATGATGATAAACTCCGACTTCTTGTTGTCGCGTGCGATGCCTTGAAGATCGAACAGGATCATGCAGTCCGCCGCGTTCTTGATCGGCACCTCGACCTTGATATACTCGAATTTCGCCGGCGATTCCATAATCTGCTTGTGCAGGTCGATCGGGATCGTCTCGAGCGGATTGCTGTAATATATCCGCACACAGTCCTTCTGCGTCAGCATCTCGATGCCGACAAGACCGTCGCGGTGAACGTTTTCCATGTCTATAAAATAAAATCGTTTGGTCTTGACCTTATCGCTTCCCAATTTTTCCAGCTCCTCTGTATTTTATACCGCCGCGCGGCGGCTTGCCCTCTCAAACACGCGGCATTCGCCCTCGTTATTCTTCATTATATCACACCCGGAACTGCTGTTTGTGAATAATTGTCGAATTTTGCAAAAAGAAATGCCGGAACTATTTGTAAGCTCCGGCAGGGAATTTTTATTTTATGCTGTAAAGCATCTGACCGTAGGAAGCGTAGGGCCAGTATTTCGCGTCCATAGACATCTCCATCTCGTCCGCGGGGATGCGCGCCTCCTGCATCGCGGGGAATACCTCGTCGGCGTAGTAGTCGGCGAGCTGCTGAACGCCCTTGATGTCGGCTGCTTTGAGAAGCAGGGAGTCGAGCTTGTCGATGCGCTTCGAGAAGCACAGCTGCAGCTTTGACAGCTTGGCAGCAAGCTCGATCTCAAGCTCGGACGTGATCTCGGCGGAGAGCGCCTTCTTCGCGCTCGCCGTCTCGACAAGCTCCTTGACGTACTTTGAAACGGCAGGGATAATATCCTTTCTCGCCATGTCGATCATCGTGAGCGCTTCGATGTTGATGATCTTGCTGTAATTCTCAAGGAGGATCTCGCAGCGCGCGTGAAGCTCCAGCTCGCTGTATATCTTGTGCTTTTTAAAAAGCTCGATGTTCTTTTCGTCGCAGTAGTGAGCGAGAGCGGCAGGCGTTGTGCGGAGATTGAGCAGACCTCTGCGCTCTGCCTCCTTCGTCCACTCGGGAGCGTAGTTGTTGCCGTTGAAGATGATCCTCTTGTGCTTGCGGTACGTCTTCTTTACGATGTCGAGGATAGCCTTGTCCTTGTCCTCTGCCTTTTCGAGGATATCGGCGAACTGAGAGAGCGATTCGGCGACGATCGTGTTGATCATGATGTTCGGGCAGGCGATGTTGTCGTTCGAGCCGAGCGAACGGAACTCAAACTTGTTGCCCGTGAACGCGAACGGCGACGTGCGGTTTCTGTCGGACGTGTCCTTCTGGAAGTCGGGGAGGACGGTGACGCCCGTCTCGAGCAGCTCGCGGCTGTCGTCGTAATCGGTGCCGGCGGAAAGCGATTCGAGAACGCCCTCCAGGTCGGAGCCGAGGAACATGGAGATGATCGCCGGAGGTGCCTCGTTGGCGCCGAGACGGTGATCGTTTCCGGCGGAGGCTGCGGAGATGCGAAGGAGATCCTGATGCTCGTCAACAGCCTTGATAACGGCGGCGAGGAAGAGCAGGAAGCGAAGGTTGCTCGCCGGGTGCTTTCCGGGGCTTAAAAAGTTGGGACCGTCCTGAGCGCCGATCGACCAGTTGTTGTGCTTGCCGGAGCCGTTTACGCCGGCAAAGGGCTTCTCGTGGAGCAGGCACTCCATGCCGTGGCGGTTCGCGATGCGCTTCATCATCTCCATCGTGAGCTGATTGTGGTCGGTCGCGAGATTTGCGGTCGTGAAGATCGGAGCAAGCTCGTGCTGAGAGGGCGCGACCTCGTTGTGCTTCGTCTTCGCGTAAATGCCGAGCTTCCACAGCTCTACGTCAAGCTCCTTCATAAATGAGGATACGTTGTCCTTGATCTTTCCGAAGTAGTGATCCTCAAGCTCCTGCCCCTTGGGCGCTCTCGCGCCGAAGAGCGTTCTGCCGGTGTAGGTGAGATCCTTGCGGGAGTCGAACATCTCCTTGTCGATGAGGAAGTATTCCTGCTCTGCGCCGACCGTCGTCGTGACCTTCTTCGTCGAGGTGTCGCCGATCGCGCGAAGCACACGGAGAGCCTCGCGGTTTACAGCCTCCATCGAGCGGAGAAGAGGCGTCTTCTTGTCGAGAACGTCGCCCGTATATGAGCAGAACGCCGTCGGAATGCAGAGGGAGCCGTCCTTTATGAATGCGTAGGAGGTCGGATCCCATGTCGTGTAGCCCCTTGCCTCAAATGTTGCTCTGATGCCGCCGGAGGGGAAGGAGGAGGCGTCCGGCTCGCCCTTGATAAGCTCCTTGCCGGAGAATTCCATGATAACTGTGCCGTCGTCGTTCGGGTTGATGAAGCTGTCGTGCTTCTCCGCCGTAACGCCCGTCATAGGCTGGAACCAATGCGTATAGTGCGTGCAGCCGTGCTCGACAGCCCAGTCCTTCATCGCGTTCGCAACGATGTTTGCGACGTTGATGTCGAGCGGCTTATCGCGGCTGATCGTTTCCTTGAGTGCTTTGTACGTCTGCTTCGGAAGGCGCTCCTTCATCGTCTTGTCGTCAAAGACAAGGCTGCCGAATATTTCCGGTACATTTTGTGTGTTTGGCATTGAAATGTTCCTCCAGTATTTGTTTTCTCTGAATAATGCAGAATAAAATGCGGAAACCGTTGATCGCTTGCTGTCCGGAGAACGAAGGCGGAAGCTGCGCTTCGCTGCTTTGTCCCCGTCCAAACAAAAAAGACGCGGTGAATGCGTAAGCATCCACAGCGCCTTTGCTGTTCTGTCACACATCAATTATATTCCGAAAGCGCCGCTTCGTCAAGAGTCAAAACCCGACAAAGAAGACCTGATGTTGACGTCGTATTAAGTCGAATTTGCATATTGAATGCGGTAAAACCGAAATAATTTGGCGGCGCCGCGGAAAAATGCTTCAAAAAACTTGCAATTTTTCCGTTCGTATAGTATAATCAAATTAATGTTGAGCATTTTTTCCCTGAGCCGCGTGCGGTCTCCGGGGATCGGTTTTGACTATTCCATATATACACGCAGGAGGACATTAATATGATTACAGCAGGCGATTTCAGAAACGGTGTAACATTCGAGATGGACGGCCAGGTCGTTTCCATCATCGAATTCCAGCACGTTAAGCCGGGCAAGGGCGCAGCCTTCGTCCGCACAAAGATCAGAAACGTCATTACGGGCGCGGTCGTTGAGAAGACGTTCAACCCGAACGACAAGTATCCGACGGCTTACATCGAGAGAAAGGACATGGAGTACAGCTACGCAGACGGCGACCTCTACTACTTCATGGACACGGAGACATGGGAGCAGATCCCGATCAACAAGAGCGTTCTCGGCGACAGCTTCAAGTTTGTTAAGGAGAACATGGTGTGTAAAATCCTCTCCTACAAGGGCAACGTATTCGGCGTAGAGCCGCCGAACTTCGTAGAGCTTCAGATCACGGCGACAGAGCCGGGCGTAAAGGGCGATACGGCAACGAACGCTACAAAGCCGGCAACGGTCGAGACGGGCGCAGAGGTCAGAGTTCCTCTCTTCATCAACGAGGGCGAGGTAATCCAGATCGACACAAGAACAGGCGAATATCTCGGCAGAGCATAATCGGCGCTACAATATTTCGGAAGGTGGCTTCATTATAATGGACGCAAACGAAAAGGTGGCTTATCTCAGAGGCCTCATGGACGGCATGAAGATGAGCGACGACGACGACACCGCGAAGGTGCTTCGCTCGATCATTGACGTTCTCGGCGATTTCGCGGAGGATATCGACGAGCTTTCCGAGCTTTACGACGACCTCGCAGATCAGGTTGATGAGATCGACCAGGATCTTTCGATCGTAGAGGACGACCTTTACGACGAGGAGGACGACGATTACGACGACTTTGACGAGGACGGCGAATACTACGAGGTAGTATGCCCCAAGTGCTCAGACGAGATCTGCGTTTCCGAGGACGTTCTCATCGAGGGCGGCATCAAGTGTCCGAACTGCGGCGAGAACCTTGAGTTCGATTTTTCATCGCTGACAGCGGACGAGATCAACTCGGAAGATTGATCTCATACTAAGTAAAGCAAAAACAAATATCAGTAAAAGCGTGCTGCCGCAGACATTTTGTTTGCGGCAGCAATGCTTTTTTCTCAAAACACCCGATATCACCAACGCCCGACACTGCCAACGCCCGTTAACAACACATCTGAAAGTTTTTTGCCCGGCTTTTTTACAAAAAAGCCGGCCGCCGGAGGCATAGACGCGAAGCCCTTTTGGGGTGAATTTCAAAAACAGTCCGGCGGACTGTTTTTGGAAGAGGGGCATTTTGGCAGAAAATGCCCCTGAGTAACGGATTGTTAAAAGCCGCCCTCTGCCGCTCCAAGGCGGAAAAGAAGCGGGCAGACGCCCGCTTCTTTCAGTACAGCGCCGCTTTGAGCGCTTCGTCGTTTTGCTTCATCAGGTCAATGTATGTCACACCGTTGAGGAATTGTTCCATCGTGACGTTGTGCGCGGAGTTGAAGCACAGCTTCTTCGCGCCGGTGCTTTCGGCTATCGTGTCGGCAACCTTGCCGTTTGAAAGCTCGATCGTGAAAACGACGGGTATCTCCTCCTCGTTTATCTTGTCGATCAGGAAAGCTACCGTGCCGGCGCTCGGCTCGCTCTGCTCCGCACAGCCGGGGAATGCGGCGTAGTATTCAAGCCCGAATTCCTCCGTGAAGTAGCGCGCCGGGAAACGGTCTCCGAATACGACGGTGCGGCGCTCGCCGTTTTTGACGGTCTGAGCTATGCTCTTCTTGACGGACGAGAGGTCGGAAAGATACTTTTCGCAGTTCGCGCGGTAGACGGGTGAGTTCGCCTCGTCCGCCTCGCAGAGCGCGTCCGCGATCGCCTGCGAGATGATCTGCGCGTTGTCGATCGACGTCCATACGTGCTCGTCGTATTCCTTCTCCTCGGCGCCGCCTGTCTCCTTGCTTTCCTCGTTTCCCTCGTGCTCTTCGCCGCCGTCCATGCCCTCGGTGATCTCCTCCTCAACGACGTCGCAAAGCTCCATCATGTCGATGATCTGCATATCGCCGGTGTCGAACGAGCCGAGGATACCGTTTACCCACGACTCCGATTCGCCGCCGCAGTAAATGAAAATGTCGGCGTTCTGAATTCGTATGATATCCTGCGGAGTCGGCTCGTATGTGTGAGCCTCCTCGCCCGGCCCGATAAGCATCGTGACGTCGGCAAGGTCTCCGGCGAGCTGCCGCGAGAAATCGTACTGAGGAAAGATCGTCGTGACGATGCTCAGCTTCACGGCGCTGTCCTCCGTTTCCTTGGCTGTTTCGTCTTCGCGTCCGCCGCCGAAGCCGCACGAGCAGAAGGACGCCGTGAGCGCAGCCGCCGCAAAAAGGGCAGCCGTCTTTTTGACCGTATCGTTCATTTTTATGTTCCTCCAAGCAATTTGAAAACGAATTTCAATTTCACTTTAGCTATTGTAGCACAAGGACAAGGGAATGTCAAGATAAAATTTAAGGAGCCACTGAATAAATCACGTCCTGCGGACTGAGTACCCATCTCGCTTGTTCTTTTTCGACAAATTGCTCTCAAAATCCTTGAAATACGTCAGTTATTACTGCGGATTTTTCAACCAATTTGCCTGAAAAATCCCTACGCGATATGGGCACTCGATTTAATCAGTGTCTCCTTAAGGCAATGGAGTGCTGCGGAGTTTCAGATGCGGAGATACATTGTAAAATTTGAAAACGCCGCCGGAACTGCCTGCATAGAGAAACATTGTTTTAACCAGCGGCAAACGCGGAGTAAAATTTATAAATATGGGAATGCCGACTCAATGTAACAGTGTTGTGGAGAGCGGCAAACGCGGAGTAGAAATTTTCAAATTTGAAAACGCCGCCGGAAACGCCCACTCAATGTAACAGTGTTGTGGAGAGAGGCAAACGCGGAGATGCCTTGTAAATTTGAATAACGCCTCAACGGAACTGCCCGCGGTCGCTTGACCGCCTGTCAGCGGCGACACGCCGCCAGAGACTTGACAAATGGAGATAAAGGTGTTATTATACTATGAAAAGAAAAGCTCGAAAAAACAGAAGGAGTGTGTTAAAAATGGCTTATTATTTTGATGAACCGTCGAGAACGTTTGGTGAGTATCTGCTCGTGCCGGGTTATTCGTCAAGTGAGTGCATTCCCACGGCTGTCAGTCTTAAAACGCCGCTTGTAAAGTACAGAAAGGGCGAGGAGGACTGCCCCCTCACAATGAATATTCCGATGGTCAGCGCTATCATGCAGTCTGTCTCAAACGATACGATGGCTATCGCGCTCGCTAAGGAGGGCGGCGTGTCGTTTATTTACGGCTCGCAGTCCGTTGAGGACGAGGCGGCTATGGTCGCAAGAGTCAAGAATTATAAAAAGGGCTTCATTACTTCTACCTCCAACACAACGCCCGAAAATACCCTCGCCGATATCCTCGCTCTGAAGGAGCAGACAGGTCATTCGACCGTTGCCGTTACGGACGACGGTACGGCTCACGGCAAGCTGCTCGGCATTATCGGCTCGAAGGATTACAGAGTAAGCCGCATGGACGTCAATACAAAGGTCAAGGATTTTATGACGCCTCTTGATAAGCTCGTTACGGCGCCTGCCACAACGACGCTCAAGGAGGCTAACGATATCATCTGGGAGCATAAGCTCAACAGCCTGCCGCTCGTTGACGAGGACGGCTGCCTCGCTTACCTCGTTTTCCGCAAGGACTACGATTCCCACAAGGAAAATGTGAACGAGCTTCTCGACGCTCACAAGAGCTATATCGTCGGCGCAGGCATCAATACGAGAGATTACGCCGAGCGCGTTCCGGCTCTCGTAAACGCAGGCGCAGACGTCCTCTGCATTGATTCCTCCGAGGGCTTCTCCGAGTGGCAGAAGCTCACGATCGAGTGGATCCGCGCGCATTACGGCGACAGCGTAAGAGTGGGCGCAGGCAACGTGGTCGATAAGGACGGCTTCCGCTTCCTCGCAGAGTGCGGCGCTGATTTCGTCAAGGTCGGCATCGGCGGCGGCTCTATCTGTATCACGAGAGAGACAAAGGGTATCGGCCGCGGTCAGGCTACGGCTCTTATCGACGTATGCAAGGCTCGTGACGAGTATTTCGCGGAGACCGGCGTTTACGTGCCCGTTTGCTCCGACGGCGGTATCGTCCACGATTACCATATCACTCTCGCTCTCGCTATGGGCGCCGATTTCGTTATGCTCGGCAGATATTTCTCGCGCTTCGACGAAAGCCCGACGGAGAAGGTCAAGATCAACGGCTCGTACGTCAAGGAGTATTGGGGCGAAGGCTCAAACAGAGCGAGAAACTGGCAGCGCTACGACCTCGGCGGCGACAAGAAGCTCTCATTTGAAGAGGGCGTGGACAGCTACGTCCCGTATGCCGGCGCACTCAAGGCAGGCGTCGAGATCACAACGTACAAGATCAAGTCCACAATGTGCAACTGCGGCGCGCTTTCTATCCCCGAATTCCAGCAGAAGGCTCGTCTTACGCTCGTTTCCTCTACGAGCATCGTCGAGGGCGGCAGCCACGACGTTATCGTTAAGGATTCCATAATCAATAATTGACAGGACGATCCGGGGAAACGTATCCGCGGTGCGTTCGGTCGGAATGCAGTATAAAAACACACTCACGGCGGCAGGCAGGTCCTGCCGCTTTTTTTGTACCGCGGAGTCGGAACGGTCGGTCGGCAGGGCGCATGGAAAAATGCACAAGGCGTTTGTGCACTGCTCACAGCGGAGGACGGATATGATCGTGTTTGACCGTCAAGCGTGGTTATTAAATAATTGCATTAATAAATATAATAAAAATTAAGACAACACAGAAATGAAAAAAATAATGTAATTTGACTAAAAAAATGTTTCAATTTCTTTATCAGAAAAAACCGAGGTTACTTTTTTATAAAAATTCTGAAATTTTTGTATAAAATTCTCAAAACCACCTTTACAACATTCGATTTTTGTTTTATAATTACAATAAGTCTAAGGAGCCACTGAATAAATCACATCCTGCGGACTGAGCACTCATCTTGCTTGCATCTTTTCGTCATATTGCACTCAACTCCCTTGAAATACGTCAGTATTCCTGCGGTCGTTTACGGTTACTATTACGTTGTTCCGGTGTTAACCGAGCGGAACAATGAAAGGTTGGATTAATGTATGAGTATTGAAAAGATGAAGTCGGAGCTTTCCGGTACGGCTGCTATGAAGCGGCTTGAGGCTCTTTTTGACGAGGGTACTCTCGTTTTGGTGGCGCCTTTCGCAAAGTCGGGCAGCGGCCCTGCCGAGGCGGCAGCCGGCTACGGCGAGATAAACGGCTGCCCCGCGTATGCGTTCGCTCAGAACAGCGACGTCTGCTCGGGCGCTATGTCCGTCGCTCAGGCCGAGAAGCTGAAAAAGCTCTATCAGCTTGCGCTCAAGACGGGAACGCCGCTCGTCGGTATCTACGATTCGATCGGCGCGCGCGTTGACGAGGGCGCAAGGCTTATGACGGCGTACGGCGAGCTGCTCAACCTCAGCGGCAAGCTGGCAGGCATCGTTCCTCAGATCTCCGTTATCCTCGGCCCGTGCGAGGGCACGTCGGCGCTTCTCGCTTCCACGGCTGATTTCGTGATCATGAGCGAGAGCGGAAAGTTTGCGATCGGCACGAACGGACAGGGCGGCAGCGCAGCCTCCAATATGGAGCAGGGAACGCTCGCTGTCTGCGCGAAGGACGAGTTCGCGGCGATCGAGGCGGTCAAGGATCTCGTGGTTATGCTCCCTCAGAACAATCTTTCCGATGCTTATCAGGCGGAGGAGATCCCCGCAATGAGCGGCGGCGATATCATCTCCGCGTTTGCGGACGGCGGCAGCTTCGTGGAGCTTTTCGAGGGCTACGCGAAGAGCGTTAAGGTCGGCTTTGCAAGGCTTGAGGGCGACACGGTCGGCGTTGTACAGACGCTCGGCGAAGAGGTGGACGCCGACGCCTGCGAGAAGATCACAAGGATCGTCCGCTTCTGCGACGCATATTCGATCCCGGTCGTTACGCTCGCCGATTCAAAGGGATTCTCCTGTATCCGCTGTGCTTCAAAGCTGACGGCTGCTTACGCCGAGGCGACAACGGCGAAGATCACCGTCGTCACCGGTCAGGCGTACGGCGCGTTCTATATGGCGCTGGCAGGAACGGGAGCCTCCACCGATATGACATTTGCGCTCGAGGGCGCAAGCGTATCTCCCATCAACCCCGAGGCAGGTATCATTATCCTCTGCCCCGAAAAGCTGAAGACCGACAAGGCCGGCAGAGAAAAGGCACTTGCGGAATTTAAAGCGAACGAGTGCTCTGCGGAGCGTTCGGCCGAGCTTGGCTACATTGATTCCGTCGTCACGCCCGGCGAGCTTCGCGAAACGCTTTCCGGCGCTCTCGATATGCTTTCCGGCAAGAGAGAGACGACGCTTCCGAAGAAGCACAGCACTCTTTGATATCATCACGGCAGAAGCGGCCGCTGAGCTTTGATATTTCTGATATTACGAGATTTCAACAATGCAAAATCCATAACCGAAAGGGAGTATACGACAATGAGAAATTTAAAGATTACCGTAAACGGTGTTACATATGACGTACAGGTCGAGGACGCAGGCGGCGCAGCTGCTCCTGCTTCCGCACCGGCAGCTGCTCCCGCAGCCGCACCGAAGGCCGAGGCTGCTCCAGCAAAGCCGGCAGCAGACGTTAAAGGCTCGGTCAAGATAGATATCCCCATGCCCGGCACGATCGTCAGCGTCAACGTGACGGAGGGCCAGAGCGTAAAGAAGGGCGACGTCCTCGTTGTATTCGAGGCGATGAAGATGGAGAACGAGATCCAGTCGCCGCAGGACGGCAAGGTTGCAAGCGTCCTCTGCGCGAAGGGCGAGAACAAGGAGTCCGGCGCGGTTCTCCTCACTTTGGAATAAGGGGATGGATCACAGATGGCTAAAGGTAAAAACAACTCCGCTAACCTGAGCAAGGGCGGCGGAAATCAGAACGGCTCCGCCTCAAAGGCGCCCGCTGTAAAAGAAAAGAAAATAGGTATAACCGAGACGATCCTGCGCGACGCGCACCAGTCTCTTGCGGCAACGAGAATGACGACACAGGAGATGCTCCCCGCGCTTCCGCTGCTCGACAAGATCGGCTTTTACTCGCTGGAGTGCTGGGGCGGCGCTACGTTCGACTCCTGCCTGCGCTTCCTCAACGAGGATCCGTGGGAGAGGCTGAGGATCATCAGAAGAGAATGCCCCAACACGAAGCTCCAGATGCTTTTCAGAGGGCAGAATATGCTCGGCTACCGTCATTATGCCGATGATGTGCTTGAGTATTTCGTGCAGAAGAGCGTTGCAAACGGTATAGACATTATCCGTATCTTCGACGCCCTCAATGATATCGACAACCTCAGAACAGCCGTCAAGGCCGCGAAGAAGGAGGGCGCGCACGCTCAGATCGCGATCTCCTACACGACAGGCCCCGTATTTGACACGGCTTATTATGTAGATTACGCAAAGCGGATCGCGGACGCAGGCGCTGATTCGATCTGCATCAAGGATATGGCGGCTCTGCTTACGCCGTACGAGACGGAGACTCTCGTAAAGGCGCTCAAAAAATCGGTAGACCTGCCGATCCAGGTACACACGCATTACACCTCCGGCCTCGCTTCAATGTGCCTTATGAAGGCGATCGAGGCAGGCGCGGATGTAATAGATACGGCAATGTCGCCGTTCGCCCTCGGTACGTCTCACGCGCCGACGGAGTCGATGGTAGCAGCCCTCAGGGGTACGCCGTATGACACGGGGCTTGACCTCGTAGCACTCACGGAGATCCGCTCCTACTTCATGGATCTCAGAAAGAAGTACATCGACAGCGGTCTTATTGATCCGAAGATGCTCGCGACCGACGCAAACGCCCTGATCTATCAGGTTCCGGGCGGTATGCTCTCGAACCTTCTCTCCCAGCTCAAGCAGATGGGCAAGGAGGACAAGCTCGAGGAGGTAATGCAGGAGGTCCCGAGGGTAAGGAAGGACGCAGGTTATCCGCCGCTCGTTACGCCGTCGTCTCAGATCGTCGGCACGCAGGCGGTGAGCAACGTCATTTTCGGCGAGCGCTACAAGAATGTGAACGGTCAGTTCAAGGATCTCGTTCAGGGCAAGTACGGCAAGACTCCCGTTCCGATAGATCCGGAGTTCAGAAAGAAGATCATCGGAGACGAGAAGCCCGTAACGTGCAGACCGGCAGATCTGCTGGAGCCGGAGCTTGACAAGCTCAGAAAAGAGTGCGCCGAGTGGTGCGAGCAGGAGGAGGACGTTCTCTCCTACGCTCAGTTCGACAGAGTCGCCGTCAAGTTCTTTGAGAACCGCCGCAACAAGCAGGCAGGAATCGACAGCGAGCACTTTGATCCGAAGAATAAGGTTCACCCCGTTTAACATCGAAAGAATTTAACATCTTTATATGCCGAGGCGGAGCTTTGGGAGTCAGACAGGGCTTCGCATTGCCGGCAGACATCTAACAGTCAGAATTATGTCAGCAGACATTATAATTTCATCATGCAGAGGAAGTTATAACATGGAAGAACAGGAAAAAATGAACGCGATGGGAGTCGCAGCCGACGACGAGCAGAAGACTGCGTCTGCTCCCGGCGCAGGCGTCCCTGAAAACGGCGCGGCAGCTTATCCGCAGCCGGGTGCGAACGGCTATCCGTCTCAGCAGTACGGATACGGTCAGCCCGGGCAGCAGTACGGCTACGCACCGCAGTACGGCTATCAGCAGCCGTATCCGCAGCAGGGAGCGTATCGTCCGGGAACGGCAGGCTATCAGCAGCCGGCGGCGCCTTACGGCTACCCGCAGGCGGGCGGAGGAACGGGAGCCGGGCAGTACAATTATAAGGCTGCCTACAATCAGTCCTCCGGCTATTCAGGAGCAGGCCCCGGGCAGTACGATTTCCGCTCGGCGGCGCAGCAGGCAGGCTCGAAGCAGCCTGCTCAGCCTGCCGCACAGCCTCAGGCGCAGCAGGCACAGTACGGCGGCTACGGCGCGGCAGGTTACGGCCAGTACGGCTATCCGCAGCAGCCCGGCGCATACGGCTACCAGCAGTATCCGTACGGTCAGCCTCAGGCAGGTGGCTACGGCGCGGCAGGCTACGGCCAGTACAGCTACAATCAGCCTTACATACAGCCGCAGGCGCCAAAGTACCCGAATATCCAGCAGCAGCGCGCGAAAATGGCGAACGCGCCCGTAACGGAGAACGGCGAGGCCGTCATAAGGGCGAATCCGCCGGAGGAGCCCAAGCCGAAGGACGAGAGGCGTACAACGGCGGCGGTAGACGGCGAGATCGTGCGCGAGGAGATCGGCCCCGACGGAAAGAAGAAGATCATAGTCAGGCGTGTTGTTAAGAACGGCGAGGGTGAGAATCAGGCCGAAAACGGCGGCGCTCAGCAGAATATGCCGTCGAAATTCATTCAGAACCAGATCAAGCAGGAGTTGGGCGAGGACGCCTTCAAGGGCGGAGATCAGCCGATCGTTGTTTACAAATCGAAGATGAAGAAGAAGCCCGACAAGGAAGGTGTTTACGAGCCTTCCCTGAGGGATATGATTCTCGGACCTCCGAAGAAGGAGGTCGTAGACAGGGAGCCTGATCCGTTTGAGTGGAAGTGCCCGGACTGCGGTACGATAAACCCGGATACGGTCGGCACGTGTATGTGCGGCTGTACGCTGCGCAGAGCGAAGGCGATCGCGGCAGGCAGGATCCCGAAGGACGCTCCTAAGGACGCTCCGGCGAAGAAGCAGGAGCAGCCGCAGGCACCGGCAAATATGCAGCAGCCTCAGGCCTCCCCGCAGGAGGACGAGCTGTTCAGCGCGTTCATGTCGAATTCTCAGCCGCAGCAGTTCCGGCCGGAGGATCCGTTTATGGGTTCGCCGTTTATGGAGCAGCCTCAGCAGCAGGCGCAGCCCGAGCAGCCTCAGCAGCCCGAGCCTCAGCAGCCCGAGCAGGAGGCTCAGCCCGAGCCGCAGGAACCTGAGTTCGATCCCGAGATGCCCGATAAGGTCGAGCTGACGCAGGAAGAGATCCAGGCGGAGATCGACGAATTCATGCACGCTCCCGTTCAGGTATGGCGTCCGAAGTCGGCGTCGTCGAAGAACGAAAAGAAAGAGATTTACCTCTTTGACGAGGATAAGAAGGACGAGCCGAAGGACGAAAAGAAGCCCGACGAGAAGTCCGAAAATAAGGAAGAGAAGCCCTCCGAAAAGCCGGCGGATAAGCCGAAGCCCGAGGAGAAGGCCGAGGAGCCGAAGGTCGAGGAGAAGAAGCCTGAGGAGAAAAAGAAGGAGGAAACTCCCGAACCGAAGGAATTCGACGGTCTCGTAAATGACAGCGAGTGGAAATGCTCGCTCTGCGGAAACCTCAACCCCGTTTCAAGCGGCACGTGCAAATGCGGTCATACGAGGGGCAAGAAGACGATGTCCTATCAGGAGATCATCGCTGCCTCCAGAAAGAAGGCTGCACGCAAGAAGCCGGAGCCGGTCGAGGAGAAGAAACCGCCTGTCAAGAAGGTGGATGCAGCGTCTGTTCTCAAGGCGGCGGAAGGAAATCGCGTAAAGGCGGAGGAAGAGGCGAAGCTCAAAGCCGAGGAAGAAGCAAAGCGTAAAGCCGAGGAAGAAGCAAAGCGCAAAGCCGAGGAAGAGGCAAAGCGCAAAGCCGAGGAAGAGGCAAAGCGCAAAGCCGAAGAAGAGGCAAAGCGCAAAGCCGAAGAAGAGGCAAGGCGCAAAGCCGAGGAAGAGGCAAGACGCAAGGCCGAGGAAGAGGCAAGACGCAAAGCCGAGGAAGAGGCAAGACGCAAGGCCGAGGAAGAGGCAAGGCGCAAAGCCGAGGAAGAGGCAAGGCGCAAGGCCGAGGAAGAAGAGGCAAGACGCAAGGCCGAGGAAGAAGAGGCAAGACGCAAAGCCGAAGAAGAAGCCGCAATGAGAGAGCGGATCAGAGCCGAGATAGAGGCTAAGTTCAAAGCCGAGCAGGAGGAGCGTATGCGCGCTGCCGAGGCTGCGAAGAAGGCCAAAGAGGAAGCCATGGCACAGGCCGAAGCGGCGAAGTTCAAAGAGGACGCCGAGAAGGCAGCGGCAGATGCCGGGGCAAAGCAGGAAAAAGCTGACGCAGAAAAAGAAAAATCAGAGCAGGAAGCGCGAATGAGTGCGGAAGCCAAGCGCAAGGCCGAGAGCTTACGTATAATAAAGGAAGCTCAGGCAAAGATGCGCGAGGAAGAGCGCAAACGTGAAGAAGCTCAGGCAAAGGAGGAGCAGCAGCTCAGAGAAGCAGCCGCTCAGGATGATATGTTTGATGATGGAGTAGATCTGAGCAAGCTCACGCCGCTTCAGAGAAGCATCGAAGAGCAGAAGCGCAGAATGGCTATGGAGCAGAGGATGGGCACAAGCGCATATTCGAGAAACAACTCGATGACGCGCCGTCCTCTTAATACACAAAACGAAGATGAGCCCCAGGCACCTGCAGCTGCAGCGGTTACTCAGCAGCAGACGCCGCCGCCGAGCCGAACGGTCGCTCCGAGAACGCAGCGCCCGTCACGCCAGGTCGAGAGACCGGCGCCGGCTCCGGTTACAAACACGCCTTCCCCGACAACTCCGCCCAAAACGCAGGCTCCGCCCGCAACGAAGTCTATCTTCAGCGCGTTCAGGAAAAAGCCCGTTTACAAGCAGGAGAGAGAGGCGAGTGCAAACGAGTGGAAGTGCCCGGAATGCGGTCTCGTCAATGCAAACTATGTAACAACGTGTGGGTGCGGATATCGCAAGTCGAATAAGAAGCACCACAGAGAAGATGGAGATTTCCCGTCGGCAGGAGGTCCGCCGACAACGAGCCCGGCTGCACCGAGAACACAGAGTCCCGCTGCGCCGAGAACTCATAGTCCGCTTCCGCCGAGAACACAAAGTCCCGTTGCGCCGAGGACGCAAAGCCCCGTTGCACCGAGAACGCAAAGCCCCGTCGTGCCGAGGACACAAAGCCCCGTTGCGCCCAGGACGCAGAATCCGCTTCCGCCGAGAACTCAGAATCCTCTGAACCAGAGAATGAACACGGCGGCTCCGGCAGCGGCTCCGACACCGTCCGCGGCATCCGTTTCGTCGAGGCAGCCGATTCCTCAGAGGCAGCCTGCCGTTTCGCCGAGACCGGCTCCGGCTCCGGCTGTTGAAGAGCCGGCAGCTGCTGCAAACGAATCAGCAGGGCTTCCCCCCATCGGAACGAAGATGGACATGAGCAAGGACTGGATGTGCTTCCGCTGCCACCGCACGAACGCAGCTTACGTAACAACGTGTGCCTGCGGCGTGACGAAGCGCAGATGCGCAAGGTACTACGAGACCGGTGAGGATTCGTATGCCGCTCAGGAGGAAGAGGATCGCAAGAAGGCTGCGGAGCGCGAGAAGTCGATGGAGGCTATCCGCGAGAAGCAGAGCAACTTCGGGCCGAGAATGTTTGACGAAAACGTGGTAGTTGAGGTCGAGCAGGTTTCGAGGCAGAGTCCGCTTGAGCGCAAAATGACAAATATGTTCCAGAGCGTCGTTGAGAAGGCTTCCAGCAGAACGGCTCCGGAGCAGGAGGACAGACTGGAGAAGTACAGGCAGCAGCAGCAGC